>DASXHG010000259.1:0-2216 GCA_036488625.1 Solirubrobacteraceae bacterium
CGCGAGCGCCACCTCCGGGCCGTCGAGCTCGGCCACCGCGATGGCCCGGTTGAGGGCCACGACCGGCGAGGGGTCGAGGCTGACGAGCTGGTCGTAGAGGGCGACGACCTGCGACCAGTCGGTGTCGCGGATGTCGCGGGCGGAGGTGTGCACTGCGCCGATGGCCGCGAGGATCTGGTAGCGCCCCGGCGCCACCCCGGACGCCAGACGCTCGCGGACGAGCCGGTGGCCCTCGGCGATCAGCGCCGCGTCCCAGGCCCCGCGGTCCTGCTCGCCGAGGGGGACCAGTTCGCCGTTGGCCGACACCCGGGCGCTGCGGCGCGCGTCGGTGAGCAGCATCAGCGCCTGCAGCCCGGCCACCTCCCCGTCCTCCGGCAGCAGGCCGCGGATCAGGCCGGCCAGCCGGATCGCCTCGGCGGTCAGGTCCTCACGCACGGGATCGGTGTCCGGGCCGGTCGCCAGGTAGCCCTCGTTGAAGACGAGGAAGAGCACGGCCAGCACGCCGGAGACGCGGGCCGGGAGATCCGCCTCGGACGGCACCCGGTAGGGGATGCGGGCGGCCTTGATCTTGGCTTTCGCGCGGGTGATGCGCTGGCCGACGGTGGTCTCAGGGACCAGGAAGGCGCGGGCGATCTCGGCCACGGTCAGGCCGCCGACCATGCGCAGGGTCAGCGCGACCCGCGTCTCCATCGCCAGCGCGGGGTGGCAGCAGGTGAAGATCAGCCGGAGCCGCTCGTCGTCGATGGCGCCGAGCGGCTCGGCGGCGTCGTGGTCGTGCACCAGCTGAGCCTGCCTCTGCTTGTCATCGCGCTTGCTCTCGCGCCGGATCCGGTCGATCGCCTTACGGTTGGCGGTGGTGGTCAGCCAGGCGCCGGGGTTGGGTGGCACCCCGTCCGCCGGCCACCGCTCAACCGCGGTCGCGAACGCCTCCGCGGCCGCGTCCTCGGCGATGCCGAGATCGCCGAAGCGCCTGGTCAGGGCGGCGACCACCCGGGCCCAGTCCGCGCGGTGGGCTCGGCTGATCGCCTCCCCGACGTCGACCGCGCTCACAGGAAGGGCCGCACCTCGATCTTCCGGTTGCAGGCCTTCGACCCCTCGGCGGCGAGCTTGAGCGCCACATCCAGGTCGGCCGCCTCCATAACCCAGAAGCCGGCTAGGTACTCCTTCGACTCGATGAACGGACCGTCGGTGAACATCGGCTCGCCGCCCCGGTTGTCGATGACGGTGGCCGTGTTCGGCGCCCCGAGCCCGCCGGCGAAGACCCAGTGGCCCTCGGCCTGGAGTCGTTCGTTGAACACGTCGATGGCGGCGTCCTCCTCCGGGGTGGCGAGGGCGGGGCTGTGGGCGGTGGCGGCGATCACGGAAACTAGGTACTGCATCGTGGCTCAGCTCCTGTCGCTTGCGGCGCCCGTCGCGGGCGGCCTCTCACCCCTGCTACGAACAACTCTGCCCTGATCCGACACCGGGATCGTCGGCAGCTCGTCTGGGTCACTGGGATTCCTGGTGTCGCGCCGCGTCGGCCGCCGCGTCCTCGGCGGCGTCGTCGCCGAAGCCGACGCCGATCGCCTGGTCATCGCGGCGCTTTTCCTGGTGCACCAGGTGCGAGAGCACCCGCAGGTCGGCATCGGTCGGCTCGCCGCCCAGCGGAAGCGCGCGTGGGTACAGGTTGCGGGACAGCACCGGATTGAGCTCGGCCGAGTACAGGCTGAGCTTGGCCAGCAGCAGCAGGAACGCCACGATGCCGATGACCGTGCCGAACGTGCCGTAAGTCTCCGACGTGTGCTTTAGCTGGTGGGTGACGAGCCCGGCGCCGACGGTGATGAGCGCGGTGAAGGCGACCCCGCCCACGATCGCGCCGGGCAGCAGGCCGCGCGGACCTATCACCTTGGCCGTCAGCAGGGTGAAGGTGGCGAAATAGAGCGCGGCGTTGACGACAAGAAGACCCGCGATGATCGGGATCCGGATCGCGTAGTTGCTGGTTCCGCCGGTCAGATAGCCGGAGACGAACGCGTTGATGAGGAATGCGCCGCCGATGGTGATCAGCCCGGCGATACTGCGGCCAAGCCTCGGCAGGAAACCGGTGCGCTCGTCCTGCGGGATGTTCCACACGGTGGCCATCGCCAGCTGGGCGGTCTGGGTCACGCCCTGCGCGCCGTAGAGCAGGCCGATGAGGCCGACGACCAGCCCGATCGTGCTTCCGTGGAGCGAGCTGCTGC
>DASXHG010000268.1:0-10810 GCA_036488625.1 Solirubrobacteraceae bacterium
TGCCGCCGCCTGCTGGTTGGGTGGAGCGAGCAACTGAAACAAGGGCGGGCTGGCGCCTTGAGGGGTGGCTGCTGCATCCTGCTCGAGGCCCATTTGATGAGCTCGAGGTCTGGTGGAACGGCTCTCCCCTCGGCTTTGCCGAGCGTGTTGAGCGTCCCGATCTTGCCGAGTCGATCTACTGGCTTCCGCGCGTTGGTGAGGCCGGATTCGCACTTCTGTTACCTGCGGGGGAGTCGGCCGGCCGCCTCGACGTGCTCCCTGTACGGGGGAGTCGGCGCACGGGCCGGTATTCGCTTGAGTTCGTGGCCGCGTCGCGCGAGACGCACCCGGTGCCGCCCGCGGAACTCACCCAGCGGATCTCGGGCCTTGATGGAGACGCATTCCGGCTCTCGGGACAGAAGGTGTTCACCGATCTGTGGGACCAGGTCACCTCGACACTTGGTGACACAAGGTCGCTGAGATTGCTGGACTGGGGCTGTGGGTGCGGGCGGCTGACCCGCTATCTGGCGCGGACGGAGTGCTGTGAGCTGCTTGGATGCGATATCGACGAGCAAGCCGTCGCATGGTGTGATGCCCACCTTCCGGGGACATTTGAGGTCACCTCGGCCTATCCCCCACTCCCCTACGACGAGGCATCATTGGACGTGGTCTTCGCGTCATCGATCTTCACCCATCTTCAGCGCGCCGATCAGGAGCGCTGGCTGTCGGAACTCCAGCGCGTGATCCGACCCGGAGGGCTGCTGCTCGCCTCGGTGATGGGCACCTACGCCGCGATGCTCGGCGCCCCAACCCGGCTGCGACGGCTCGCGGCGCCAGGGTCGATCCTCGCCGTCGCATCGGCGGCCCGTCGCTATGCGAAATTCCTCAGCGCCGGCATCACCGATGGCGACCTCGACGGTCGCCTCGATGCCATCGCGCCGTCAAGGTATTACCGATCAGTGATGCAGACCCAGGCCTACACCACCTCGACGTGGTCGGCCTACTTCGAGGTCGCCGACTACCTTCCCCGCGGACTGCAAGGACACCAGGATCTCGTCGTCCTGCGGCGGCGCCCGTGACGCGCGACCAACGGGGCTAGGAGTACGCGCCGCTCTTTGTCAGACTGCGGTCTATGACCGCGCTTGAGCAGCGGTGCCACGAGACGCTCGAGCGAAGCTGGACGGTCGGAGTGCGCGACGGGGTTTCGTTCGCTTACACGCGCCCGAGCCCTGAGCGGTATCGGTGGCAGTGGTACTGGGACTCGTGCTTTGCCGCGATCGCTTGGCGACACTTCGACCCCACCCGCTCGCGGGCCGAGCTCGAGACGCTGCTTGCCGCGGCCCGGCCGGATGGGTTCATCGGTCACACGATCTTCTGGGACCACCGGCTGGATGGAACGCGCGTGCTGTTTTACAACGTGGTGCACCGCGACGACCCGATGACCTCGACGATCGAACCGCCGGCGCTCGCCTTCGCGTGGCGGATGGCGGTCGGGGATCCGGCGCTGGAGCCGCGAGTCGTCGCCCACCATGCCGCGGTCAGTGCGCAACGCGACCTGGAAGGTGACGGGCTGGTGTGGATCCTGCAGCCCGACGAGTCGGGCCTGGATGCGTCACCGCAGTTCGACCCGATCTGGCGCGAGCGCGCGCAAGGTCTGCCGGGCTTTGTGGAGCTGGTGCGTCGCAATCGCGAGCGCCAGTTCCGCATCGACGCCGTGCGGGCCGACGGTGACCCGGTCGTGTGCGAGGTGCTCACGAACGTGTTGCACGGCCTCTCGCGGCTGGCCCTCGGGCTTCCCTCGATCACCCCGGCGCTGGTGGCCCGGCTGTATGACGAGCCGAGCGGTCTGTTTTGGCCGGCGGTGATGCCGGCCATCAAGGAACGGATCCCGCTCACGTGGACGGCGCTATCCCCGCTGGCGCTTCCCGATCTGCCTGAGGAGATCGGCAGGCGCCTGGTCGAGTACCTGCTCGATAGCCACCGCTTCTGGACGGCGGTCGCGCCGCCGTCGGTCTCACTCGATGAGCCGGCGTTCTCGCTGAAGGAGCACTTCAACGGGTTGCGGCGCTACTGGCGAGGGCCGACATGGGTCAACAGCGCGTGGCTCGTGTGGCGGGGCATGGTCCGGCTTGGCTACGAGGCCGAGGCAGCGACGCTCGCCCGCGCGATCACCGAAACGGTGTCACGCGAGGGGTTGCGCGAGTTCTACGATCCGCGTGACGGGCGTGGCATGGGCGCTCAAGACTTCGCCTGGTCGGCGCTGGCGGTCGAGCTGCTCGACCCGAGCAACGCCAGCGCGGGCATTCCGGGGTGACGGCGTGACCGCCGGAGGCGCCCAGGACGCGGCCGTTGCGCAATCTCAGGTCTCCTCCGCGCCGGCGCACCAAAACCGGCTCGCCCTGAGCGACGCCAAGCATCATCTCCGGAAATCGGCTGTGAAGTTGGTGGGCTACCTGGTCGCCGCCTACCTGGTCCTCAGGCTGGTCCCGACGCTCGAGGAGGCCCTCCACAGCCTCGAGCATGTCTCCTGGGAATGGCTCGTCGGGGCGATCGCGCTCGAGGGGGTCTCTGAGATAGGTTTCGTCGTCTCCTGGCGTGGGGTCGTTGACCCTGAGCGCATGCTGGACGCCGACGGGCGCGGGCGCCGGATGGACCAGCGCGTCGCGTGGACGCAGCTGGGAGCCGGCCTGCTCGTCCCCGGGGGCACGCTTGGCGGGATGGGAGTGGGAGCCTGGTTTCTGCATCGCTTCGGCATGCCGCCAAAGCAGATCGCCGAGCGCCAGTTCAACCTCAGCTTTCTCAACACGGCCGTCAGTGCGCTGGCCTTGGTTGTGTTCGGCATCGGGCTCACTATCGGGATCTTCCCCGGCGAGGACAACCTCTTACTGACCCTCCTGCCGGCGGCCGTGGGGGTGATCGGGATCACGATCGCACTGCTGATCGACCGTCGGGCGAGCAACTACGCCGAGCGACTAAGAGCCAAGCACCCAAAGATCGCCACCTCGATCGCCACGCTCGCTGACGCCGTGGCCGACACCCGGACTCTTTTTCACCGCGGCGGCTGGACGAGTGTGGCCGGAGCGGTCACCTACCTCGGCTTCGAGGTACTCGTGCTCTGGAGCGCCTTCCTGGCGATCCATGCCGATCCCGTCCCCGGCTTCGCGGTCGTCGTGATGGCCTACGTCATCGGCGCGCTCGGTGGCTCGTTGCCGTTACCGGCCAGCATCGGGACGATCGGCGGGATTGCCGGGATGCTCATCGTCTACGGCGTTGACCACAATCCGGCGGTCGCCGCCGTCCTGCTGCACCAGGCGATCGGGCTGATCGTGCCGCTGACCGGCGGGGCGATCGCCTACGTGATGCTTCGCCGCCAGCTTGGACCAATAAAGATTGGGGCCGACGAGAGCTCCGCTGTCAGCACGACATCGCCGCCGTCGTGAACGTCCGCGAGAGCTGTGCACAAGCCCTTGCGCCGCTGGGTGCTCGACGCTTTACTAGACGGTCGTGAGCGTAATCCTCAGCGGAGTCGTGCTTCGCCCGCATGGACTGGGAGCATGACTGACACGCGGGACATGCTGGACGCCTCGCCGACCGGCGTCCCGTTCGGAGTCGACGAGGTCGCCGCAGCGATCGATGCTTGCTTGAACTGTCTCCAGGCATGCACGTCGTGCGCGGACTCGGATCTCGTCGAACCCGACGTCGCCGAGATGCGCGAATGCATCGCTCTCTGCCTGACCTGCGCCGATGTGTGCGACCTCGTCGCGCGGGTCCTCTCCCGGCCCGCCCAGTCCGATCACCTTGTCGTTCATCGCTTGCTCGAGGGCTGTGTGCGCGATTGCGCGCTGTGCGCCGAGGAATGCGCCCGGCACGCCGAGCATCACCGTCACTGCGCGATCTGCGCCAAGGCGTGTCGCGCCTGTGAAGCGGCGTGCCGAGCGCTGCTTGATGCTGAGGCGTTCGCCGAGCTCGAGAAGCTGGCCGGCGCCTGACCAAGGCACGTCTGACCGGTGCGCCGCGCCATGCTGGTTTTTTTCAGGTCTTCAGGCCGTCCGGTCGAAGCCTGATGCGGCGTGGGCGATGTTCATGAGGACATCCGTGGCCTCGTCGATCGGCGGCTGCGGCTGGCTCAGCCACCACGTGGCGAGAGACTCGGTCGCCCCGGCAAAGGCGACGGCCAGAGCTTCGTCGCCGAACAGCGTCGTGAGCATGGCGATGATGCGGCCGCGCAGGGCGGCGATCTCTCGCGCGATGTGAGCGTCAGTGGGGGCGGTGCTCTCTCCGTGCAGAACGGTCCACCCCGCGCGGTGCTCCTCGACGTAGGTGAGAAACGCCCGCAGGCCCGCACGCAGCCGCGCCTCGGGCGACTGATCGCGCGTTTCGGGGGCGCGCACCCCGTCGATGAGCTCCCGGCCGGTGATCCGTAGATAGGCGGCGTAGAGGTCCTCTTTAGAGCCGAAGTACCGATAGAGCATCGGCTTGGTGACTCCGGCCGCCCGGGCGATCTCGTCCATCGAGCTGCGGTGAAAGCCCTGGGTGGAGAACGCGTCGCCCGCGGCGCCGAGCATCAGACGCTCGCGGTCGGGTCGGGCCAGGCGTTGGCCCGACGTCGGCATGCCAGATGATTTCCGCATACGTTTCAGAATGTTACTCCAGGGTAACGTTACCCGTAAGTAGCCTACCCCGAACAGGAGCGTTGATGAGTCACAGCTTCGTCGATCAAATGTTGGATAAGACCAGAGCCGGAGAGTTGCGTTCGCCGGTCTCGAACACTCTGGGCATGAACCTGGTGGCCTTCGACCGAGGAGAGGCGACCTATGAGATGGCCGCGACCGCGGAGCTCGGCAATCCGCTCGGCGTCATCCAGGGCGGGGTCGTCACGGCGCTCGCCGATGCGGCCATGGCCGCCGCCACGACGTCGGTGCTCGACGACGAGGAGATCCAGAGCAGCGCGATCACCACGGTGGACATCTTCGCCCGGTTCATCCGTCCGGTGAACGCCAAGAAGATCGGGACGCTGCGCGCGGAGGCCCGCGTGGTCAGGGCCGGGGGCCGGCTCGTGTGGGCCGAGGCCGACGTGCTCGCCGACGGCGAAATGGTGGGCAAGTTCGCCTCGACCGGGATCCGCGTCACGTTTGATGCCGCGAGCTACGTTGCCGGTCAGGAGGAGGACCGATGAGCGAGTCAGGTCCCGACGTCGCGGCTCGCTTCCTGGGCCCGGACAATGTCCAGCGCGCCCGCGACTACCTCGAGCAGCTCGATCCGGAACTGCATCGCTACATCATGGACTTCGTCTACGGCGAGGTCTACGCCGGGGACGTGCTGGACCCCAAGACGCGCGCGCTGTGCACGGTGGCCATGCTGGGCGCCCTCGGCGAGCAGCTGCAACTCGGCGTCTACGTGCGCGTCGCGCGCCGGCAGGGCGCAAGCGAGGAGGAGATCCGCGAGGTCCTGCGCCAGGTCGCCGTCTATGCCGGCTTTCCGACCGCGTGGAACGCGCTGGCCACGATGGGCCGCGCCCTGGAAGATCTGCAGCCCCCGGCAAATGCAGAGGAGTCAGACCGATGAGCCTGGACCTTGACCTCACCGACGAGCAGGTTGCCCTTCGCGACAAGGCGCACGCGTTCGCGCGCGATGTGATCCGTCCCGTGGCGGCCGAATATGACCGCGCCCAGGAGCTCCCCTGGCCGGTCCTGGAGGAGGCCGCGCGCCAGGGGCTCTACCAATGGGAGCTCTATGCGCAGCTGTCGGGCGATCCCACCGGCCTTTCGCTCCCGATCCTGATGGAGGAGCTGTTCTGGGGCTGCGCGGGCATCGGCTTGACCGTCGTTCTCCCGGCTCTCGCGTTGGCGGCGATCCGTCAGGCCGCCACCGACGAGCAGCTCGTCCAGTGGGCGCCGCAGTGCTTCGGCACGCCGGACGAGATCAAGCTGGCGGCCCTGGCCGTCACGGAGCCGAGCGGCGGCAGTGACGTGCGCTCGATCCAGACCCGTGCGCGCCAGGACGGCAGCGACTGGATCATTGACGGCCACAAGGTGTTCATCGGCAACGGCGGCATCGCCGACGTGCACGTCGTGGTCGCCACCGTGGATCCGGAAGCCGGGCACCGCGGCCAGGGCGTGTTCATCGTCCCCAAGGGCACCCCGGGCCTCTCGATGCTGCGCAAGCTCGACAAGCTCGGCTGCCGGGCCTCACACACGGCAGAGATCATGCTCGAGGACTGTCGGGTCCCCGGCGATCAGCTGCTCGGCGGGATCGAGCGCCTGCAGGACCGTATCGCCCGCGGCCGCGAGGCCGAGCAAGGCCAAAAGCCGATCGTCCCCGCCGAGGAGGGCGGTCCCGCCGCCGCCGTCCAGCGGCGAAGCTCCGCCGCCCTGGGTGCGTTTGAGCGCACCCGGCCGATGGTCGCCGCCCAGGCGATCGGCATCGCCCGCGCGGCGCTGGAGTTCGCCCGCGACTACGCGGTCGGACGCGAGGCATTCGGGCAGCCGATCATCGAGAACCAGGGCGTGGCCTTCCCGCTCGCCGACCTCGCCGCGGACATCGACGCCGCCCGTCTGTTGACCTGGCGCGCGGCCTGGATGGCCGCTCAACGGCGCCCGTTTGAGAGCGCCGAGGGGTCGATGTCGAAGCTCAAGGCGTCCGAGGTCGCGGTCCGCGCCTGCGAGCAGGCCATCCAGACGATGGGCGGCTGGGGCTACATCAAGGATTTCCCGGTCGAGAAGTGGTACCGCGACGCCAAGCTCTACACGATCTTCGAGGGCACAAGCGAGATCCAGCGCCTGGTCATCGGCAGAGCCCTGCGCGCCCAGGCCAGCACCGAACCACTCGACCAGCGCATGACGCACCCCCGCTAGAGACAGCCCGACAGCCCACGACCGAGGTTCGACTGCGACGCCAGGGGCGCCGGGGACGAGCCGAACAAACGGGCGGCCAGCCACCCCTCGATGTCGCCGCGCGCGGCCCCCGCCATCGCGGTGGTGGATGACGTGAAGCCATGGCGAGACTCCGGGTAGACCCGGAGGTCCACGTCACCGCCGGACGCTGACAGCCGCACCGCCATGGCCAGGTTGTCTTCGAGCAAAATGTCCAAGGTCCCGATCACGAGCAGGACCGGCGGCAGCTCGCGCAGGTCCCCGTAGAGCGGCGAGATGTCAGGCTCGGTCCGATCGGCGACATGCCCGGCATACGCCTGGATGAAGGGCTCTTCGGCGATCAGCCGACCCGCGGGTGACCGCCCGCTCATGTCGTAGGTGCCGAACTCCAGCGCCGCGCCGGCAAACGCATTGACCAAGCCTCGATCGCGCAGCCGGAGCAACGTCGTCATGGCAAGCGTTGCTCCCGCCGATGCACCACCGATCGCCAGCCGCGCTGTGCCAAACACGGTCTCCGCCTGTTCTACGAGCCAGACGGCCGCCGTCTCGCAATCCTCGGGCGCCGCTGGCCAGGGGTGCTCCGGGGCCAGCCGGTAATCGACGCTCACCACGGCCACCCCGAGGGCGTCCGCGAGGTGACGGTTGCGGGCGTCCCCCCTCGCCGCCCACCCCATGTAGAAGCCGCCGCCGTGGATGTCCAGGTAGACCCCTCGGGCGGGGCCGCTCTGGGGGGTGAGGATCCGCACCGGCACCCGCCGACCAGCGACCTCGGCTAAACGTTCTACCGCCGGCGGCCCGGGTGGGGTCGGCCGGACGCTGAGCCCCGCCCGCGCCTCGCGCAGCCCCTCGGGCGTGGTCGGGTCAGGCGGGGGTTGGGGACCGGCGTCCGCGCTCAATCTGGCGCTGAGCATCCGGCTTTCCTCGACGTACGCGGCCAGCTTGACGTCGACCAAGCTCTCCAGACCAATCTGCATGACCCTCCTCGTTGACCGGGGCTCCTTCTTTCAGCGGGTTGAGCAGTTCAGCACACGGATCCGACGCCTCCGCACGGAGGTAGGGTCGACCGACGGGAGCACCGACCCGTGCAGGAGCGCGGGCAGGCAGGCACAATGAGTCGTGATGAGCCGCGAGGAACGAGTGACGCTGTCCAGTCCGCTCCCTCCCGGCACCGGCCAGGTGGTCCTCCCACCGGTCGGCCCGGACATCGCGCCCACCGACCAGGTTCGGACGCTTTACCGCCTCAGCGACCCCGCGCTCTCCGAGCTCGGGCTCGACGAGTTCCTGGATGAGCTGCTGGTCCGAGTCCAGGAGTCGTTGGCGGTGGATACGGTCGCGATCCTCCTGTTCGAGCCCGAGACCCAGCAGCTCGTGGCCCGTGCGGCGAAGGGAATTGAGGAGGAGGTGGACCGGGGAGTCCGCCTTCCGGTCGGACAGGGGTTTGCCGGGCGCATCGCTGCCGAGCGGGTGGCGATCTTCATCGCGGACGTAGATCACGCCGACATCCTGAACCCGATCCTGCGACAGAAGGGCATCCGCTCGCTGCTGGGGACTCCGTTGATCGTCGAGGGCAATCTCATCGGCGTGCTGCACGTCGGGTCGCTGCGGCCGCGCGAGTTCGACCAGCAGGACCTGGCCATCTTGCAGGTCGCAGCGGCACGTGCGGCGCCCGGCATCGAGCGAGCGCGGCTCTTCTCGGCCCTGGAGCACGAGCAGCGTGTGGCGATGCTCCTGCAGCGGAGCCTGCTCCCCAAGGGCCTGGTCGAGACCGTCGGGATCACCGCTGATGCGTTGTATGTGCCGGCCAGCGACGAGGTCGGCGGCGACTGGTATGACGTCTTCGAGCTCGCCCAGGGGCGATTGGGGGTCGCGATCGGCGACGTCGTCGGCCACGGCCTGCGCGCCGCCGCGCTCATGGGTCAGCTGCGGACCGCGCTGCACTCCTACGCGCTACTGGACGGCGGGGCCGGACACACCCTGGAACTCGTCGACCGCTACGTCCAGGCGTTACCAGATTTCGCGATGGCCACCGCGGCCTACGCGGTGCTTGATCCTGAAAGCGGCAGTGTCCAGATCGCGAGCGCCGGTCACCTGCCTCCGCTCGTCGTCGGTGGTTCTGATCCCCGGATCGTGGAACTGACGCCGGCGGCGCCCCTCGGCGCATTTCCCTACAGCCGCTGCTCCGTGCGCGAAATCACGCTCAAGCCGGGCGAGACGCTCGTGTTTTACACAGACGGCCTGGTGGAGCGTCCCGGGGTACCGTTGTCGACGAGCCTCGATCAGCTGCTCGCGCTGATCGCTCCGAGCATGTCAGTCCAGGAGCTCTGCCAGCTGGCCATTGAGCGGCTCGTCCCCATAGCGGGGCTGCGCGACGACGTGGCCCTGGTCGCGATCCAGAGCAGCCACGTTCCCGAGGAACTTGTGCTCGAGGTGCCGGCCGAGCCCCGCATGCTGTCGGGGGCTAGGTACTCGCTGCGCCGGTGGCTTCGGCACTCCGGCGCCGGTCGCGAAGAGGCTGCGGAGATCACCCTGGCGGTCAGCGAGGCATGCTCCAACGCAGTCGAGCACGCCTACAGTCCCGCCCCGGCCACGTTCATGGTCCACGCGCTGCGGCGCAACGGTGGCGTCACGATCACCGTGCGCGATGGCGGTCAGTGGCGAGCCCCCCGCGGGCAGGGTCGAGGTCGCGGCCTGACCATCATCAAGGCGGCGATGGACGAGGTGGAAGTCAACACGACGTCGGAAGGAACCGAGATCATCATGCACAGGCGGTTGCACGGATGAGGATCGGCGACGTGACGTTCAGCGACCAGGACGGGGTCCAAGTCGCCCGGCTGACCGGAGAGGTCGATCTCTCCAACTCCGACAGCATCGGCGACGCCATCGCTGAGAGCACGCCCAACCACATGCTGGGCCTGATCCTCGACCTCACTCAGCTCGGCTATCTCGACAGCGCCGGCATCCATCTGATCTACAGACTCCGGGAGCGACTTCGTGCTCGGGGTCAGAGCCTCGGCCTGGTCGTTCCGGCCGGCTCGCCGAGCAACGATGCCCTCCGCCTCGCCGGAGTTTCGCTTCATGTGCCCATCTCGGAGACGCTGCAGGGCGCACTACAGGAGACTGAAACGCCAGGTCCGTAGAGGCCGCCCGCTATCCGGCTCGCTGGTAGACCTGGACCAGCACGCCATCGGGGCCGACGGGCCGGGACTCCGCGAGCTTGAGCTTGAGCCGGTCGATCCCATCGGGGAACAGGCGCCTACCCCGTCCCAGCACGGTCGGAAAGACCATCAACCGGAGCTCATCGACGAGGTCCGCGTCCAGCAGCGTGCCGACCAGGGTGCCGCTACCGGCGACCAGAATCGAACCGCTGGTCTCCTCCTTCAGCTTGGCGACCGCCGCCGCGACGTCATCCGGGATCACGGTCGTGTTCTGCCACTCGGGGTTCTCCAGCGTGGACGAGACGACGTATTTGCGGCCGTTGTTGATCTTGTCGGCGAACTCACCCTCGCGCGACGGCCACGCCTTCGCGAACCCTTCGTACGTCACCCGTCCCAGAAGCTGGACCTCGGCGTCCATCAGCTCCTGCACCTTGAACGTGTTGCCGTCGTCGCCGCGGTCGTACTCGAAGGTCCAGCCGCCGTACTCAAAGTCCTCGGCTCCGCCCGGGTCCTCAAACACACCGTCGACCGACACGAACTCGGTTACCACCAGCTTGCCCATCGCACACCTCCGTTGGTTTACATGCAACGACGGGCATCGGGGCTCGAATTCATCGATCCTTCGCTGCGCTTGAGTCGAGCTCGCCCCGGGGAGAAGACATGCACTAGGGTCCGCGGGGGCATGGGCTTTCTCCAGCGCGATCCCGAGCCGGATCCGGCCGAGGCGGACGCGCTGGCCCGGATCGAGGCCGGCGGCATCACGCCCAAGGCCCAGCAGCGGCTAGCAGCTCTTTCCGTCGACGG
>DASXHG010000289.1:0-1902 GCA_036488625.1 Solirubrobacteraceae bacterium
ATGGCCCTGGGCCACGGCTGTAACGGCTACCGCGGCGGTCAGGGCGAGCCAGCCGATCCGCGGCAGAAGGAGCGTCACTGCGGCC
Source organism: Solirubrobacteraceae bacterium (assembly GCA_036488625.1). Classification (GTDB taxonomy): domain Bacteria; phylum Actinomycetota; class Thermoleophilia; order Solirubrobacterales; family Solirubrobacteraceae; genus Palsa-465. The sequence goes on from DASXHG010000289.1 coordinate 86, forward strand.
GCGGCCAAGGCCAGTAGCGCGACGGGAAGCGGGCTTGGGGCCAGTGCGTGGCGGGCGAGCCAAGCCACCGTGGCCGCCGAGGCCAACGCGCCCAGGCCGCGGTTGAGCCACGCGTGGTCGGCGCGGGTCGGAACCGACCGTTCCTCGTCCTCCTCGGCGGCGCCTGTCCGCCGCCGCGTCCGCGCCCACCCCTTGGCTGGGTCTTGGTCGCGGGCACGGTCGCGGTCGCGGTCCTCATCGCGGTCGAGCCGGCTGGTCCACGCGTCGCCAACCACGCCCGGCTCGTCCCCGACCAGGTCGTAGGACGCCACCAGAGCGCGTCGGAGATCGAGCATCCGCCCGCGCTCCCGGGCCCGGGGGCGGAGTGCCATGTCGATCCCCGAGCCGAGCGCCCGCGGGAGATCCCGGCGCTGGCGGCGCAGTGGCGGCAGGTAAGCACCGAGCCGCCGGCTGCGGGGCGTGGCGCCCGCCGTCGCGACCGGATTGATGCCGGTCAGGGCCTCGTACAGGACCAGGGCCAGCGAATACAGGTCCGCGCTGGGTCCGGCCTCCAGCCCCTCGGCCTGCTCGGGCGCCATATAGGCCAGCGTGCCGATGATGTCTCCTGTGCGTGTCAGCGCATCGCCGCCGATCACGCGGGCCACTCCGAAGTCGGTCAGCTTGGCCACCTGGGCCGGAGACGACGGTCGGTCGGGGATGAGGATGTTGGACGGCTTGACGTCGCGATGGACGACCCCCTCGCCGTGCGCGTGCTCGAGCGCGTCGCAGAGCCCGACCCCGATGTCGATGATGTCCTGGTCAGACAGGCGCCCGGCACCGAGCAACTGATCGAGCGTCGAGCCGCGGACGAGCTCGGAGACCAGGTACGCCCCCTGGTCATCCATCGAGGCCTCGTAGAGGGTGACGATGCCGGGATGCGAGAGGCGCGCGGCGACCCTCGCCTCGCGCTCGAAGCGCCCACCGACGATTCGCTCCCGCGGGAGCATCTTGACCGCGACGTCGCGTTCGAGCCGCTCGTCGCTGGCCATCCACACGGTTCCAAAGGCCCCCGACCCGAGTCGCTTGCTGAGGACATACCGATCGAGCACCACCGGTGGTGGCATCGTCTCCCGCCCCCGGCCGTGGCCTCCGCGACCTCGGCGCGTCGGCCGGGTGGCCCCGGAGTCAGCCGCGCGATCGGGGCGCGTGGCGCCGGATTCCGCCAGCCGATCAGGCACCGTCGGCGGCGCGTCGGTCTCCCCGGCCGTCCGGGCCTCGCTGGGACGCATGCCGGGGATTTCGTTGCCGCTGCTCGCGTCCCTGCGAGGACTGCCGCGCGCGGGCGCGGCTTAACCGAGCGTGCACGTGGGATTGCGCCGCGCCCATCCAGCCGTGCCGCCGGTCATACTGCGGCCTTTACAAGCCCTTTAAAGGAGCGATTTCTTGTCGTTCTTCGACGAGGCAGACGAGCCTCGGACCGAGACCCGCGTTCCATCGCGCAGCCCCCGCCAGCGCCGTCCCTCGGGGACCGGGCGCCGACCGCCGCGCGACCAGTCGGTCCAGACCCGCCGTGCGGTCCTCGCCGTCGTGCTCCTGATCGTCGTCGTCCTGATCGCGCTCGGGGTGCACAGCTGCCAGGTGAGCGCTAACGAGAGCGCCCTGAAGGACTACACGAACCACGTCTCCTCGTTGATCACGCAGTCCAACGCGACCGGCAAGCAGCTGTTCGGCCAGCTCGCTCCCAGCGGCGGCCAGCAGAACGGCCCGGCGATCCAGACCGCGATCAACGCCACGCTCAATCAGGCCCAGAAGGAACTCCAGACCGGCCGCGGTTACAG
>DASXHG010000317.1:0-2343 GCA_036488625.1 Solirubrobacteraceae bacterium
GCCTACCTGGCCACCTACGGCGCGTCGCGGGCCTGCGCCCAGGCGGCGGCGGAAGCGCTCGGCCTCGCCTGAGCGCGGAGAGCAGGGTCCGCTAGGGCAGCGGCCAGCCGAGACGGCCGCGCAGAGCCACCCGACAGTCCGATAGCAGGGGGGCGAGGTGCGCGTACTCGGGGCGCAGCCTGGGCATCTCGGCGTTCTCGCACGCGCACGGGCAGCTGTAGCTGCACACCCGGTCGATCGCGTTAGCCAGGCGGCCAACCGGGCACAGCAGCTGCGCCACCGCCGTCGGGTTCAGCCTGGGCAAGATCGCGTGGATCTGCGCCAGCAGACCGGGAATCAACTTGAGCCGATAGGCGAGCTCGGCGTCCGGCCCCTCGCACTCGACGTTCCCGAGCCGACGGAAAGACAGGTCAACGAGATCGGCGAGGTCCACCGCGACGCCGACTAGGCGGTTATCCGGGTTCTTGCAGCAAGTCCCCACCTCGAGCGCCAAGCACGCGTTCAGGCAGTTCGGATGCAGCCACTCTGGCCGGGCCAAGTCGTCTTCGTCGTCGCCGTCCTCGTCGAGGAAATACTCGTCGTCGAACTCGTCCGCGCCCGACGGGTCAAGCACGGTTGTCTCGTCGGCCGGCCGTTCGCGCTCAATAGTCATCGTCGTCTCCCAAACGTTAGCTGGATCGAATCTACGTTCCTACCATACGATCGGGGTCTGACAAAACCGCCGCCCGGATAGAGGGTCGAAGCCCAGACCTAGCGTGCCTTCGGGAAGACTTCGAACACACACCGGGCGCCGGAGCCTCCGGCCATCTTCGCGTCGCAGGTGAGCAGCGGGGCTTGAAATAGCTCGGCTAGCGCAACGTAGCTCGCGTCGTAGGCCGTGTAGTTGCCGCGAAGCCCCCATACTCGCCGCAGCACCGAGGTGTGGCCCACGCGCTCGATGTCGAGATCAGAAAGATCTTCGAGCGCCTGGTAGGCGCGCTGCGCAGTCACGCTTCCGGCCGCCACCGAGCGGCGCAGGACCGAGACGACCTCCAGGTCAGCGAGATGGGGCGCGGCCAGTTCCTCTCCGCGCAAGCGAGCACGAGCCTCGGCTCCGTCGTCACCGTCGTCGGCAAGCGCCATGACCAGGAATGACGCGTCGATGACGATCACCGCTGGTCACGCTCGTCATGGAGTTGACGGACCACCTCGGCGGCAGACAGATGCCCGCCGCTGCGGTGCCCGATGCGTGTTAGCACCTCCTCGACGGTGGGGCGCGAGGTTGCGCGCTCGATCCAGGACAGCATGTACTCCTGCAGTGACTGGCCGGCGGCAGCTGCCCGCTGGCGAAGGATCGCGTGCGCTTCATCGGGGACGTTCTTGATCTGAATCGTCGTCACACCTCCAGAATAGCTCCATTGGCGCCAAAATGCAGTCGTCGTCATGGCTGTCCGCACAAATCAGTTTCGATCGAATCTAGGTTCTAACCATACGATCGGGGTCTGACAAAACCGCTGGACAGAACCGCAGTGCAGAACCCAGTGCAGAACCGCAGTGCAGAACCGGGTATCTAGGACGCCGGGTAGCGGCCGCGGAAGCGGATCAGCGGGTCGCCGTCCTCCGCCACGTACGCGACCGAGGTGACGGCGGAGATGACCAGCAGGTGGTCGCCGGCCGGGACGCGCCGTGCGACCGAGCACTCGAGCGCGGCCAGCCCGCCGAGCGGGATCAGCGCCCCCGACTCGGCCCCGCGAGCGTGCGGCACATCGTCAAGGATGCGACGCGCGCTCGGCCTGCCTTCGGCGGCGAACTGGCCCGCGAGCACCTTCTGCGACGAGGCGAGGAGGGTGATCGCGAACTGCGCGGCCGGCAGCGACGGGCGGCTCAGCACCTCGGCCGGGTACGAGCCCGCGATCAGCGAGATAAGCACCAGCGGCGGGTCGAGCGAGACCGGCGTGAACCCGCTGACGGTCGCCCCGATGTCGTCGCGGTCGTCGGCGATCGTGACCAGCGTCACGCCCGCCGCCCAGGCTGAGAGCGCGGAGGAGAAGTCGTTGCCGGGGGCAGTCATCAAGGGTCCGTTCGAAATTAGCTGATTTTCCATACCCCGGGGAGCGCGAGCGGGCCGAGCGGCGGCAGTCCCGCCGCCGCCGCGAACCGCCACGCGGGTCCCCAGCCGTCGGCGAACACGGAAGCGAGGGCCCCCGCCCCGAGCGAGCCGGCCGCGGCCGGCCGCGACTCGCTCGATTCCGCCGGCCGGAGCTGGTCGAGCGGGCCGAACCGCGGGTACGACCGGACCGGCGCGTCGTCGGGCAGGCCGGCCCGGAGGCGGGCGACCGCGATCGCCTCGCGCATGCCGCCGGT
>DASXHG010000111.1:0-8687 GCA_036488625.1 Solirubrobacteraceae bacterium
GCTCGGTCTGACGAATGGTGGCCGCCGTCTCGATCAGCAGCGTGCGCAGCCGTCCCGGGGCGTGACGAGAGGCCAGTCGCTCGCTGAACCGCGGGAGAAGCAAGAAGAAGATCAGAACGGCGATGCCGACGGCGGCCGGCAGGATGCTGAGCAGGGGATTCGACGGGCCGGGCAGGATGCCGGTGAACAGGCCCAGCCCGGCCAGCACCAGCGTGATCACGTTGATCGCGCTGGTGAGCAGGAACAGCACCGCCGACCGTTCCGCGATCCGGGCCGGGTCGCCGCCGCGCTCGACCAGGAGCCAGGCGCCAACGGCGATGCTGCCGGCGCCGCCCAGCGAGACGGCGGCGCCGAAGGCCAGCTCGCTGAGCGCCACCCGTGCCCCAAAGCGGATCGGGGCGCGGTCGAAGACCTGCAGGAAGGCGATGACGTACGCGACGCAGGAGAGGATCTCGAGCCCGACGGCGAGCAGGAGCCAGCCCGCGTTCATGTTGGCGACGGCGTGGGCCACCCCGTGCAGACCGGGGACGGCCAGGAGCAGTCCGACCACGATGGCGACCAGGATGGCCAGTGAGATCAGGCCGCGTCCGAGGCTGTGGCCGGACTCATCGAGGCTACGTTCCGTGCCCTCCAAGCCCGAGGGAGAGTCCTCGTCGCGGGATCCTTCGCCGTGGACGCGGATCACCATGGTTGACTATTCAAGCAGTGACGCGGATCGATATCTCAGGCCCGGATGTGGTTGGGATCCGGGCTCAGAACCCGGGTCCTTTCACCCTCACGGGCACGAACTCCTGGATCGTGGGCCACGATCCGGCCTGGATCGTCGACCCGGGACCGGCCCTGCCCGAGCACGTCGCGGCCCTGACCGCCGAGCTCGACGCCCGAGGCGGGCTGGCCGGTATCGCCCTGACCCATGACCACGCTGACCACGCGCAGGCCATCCCGCTGCTGCGCGCGCGCTTCCCCGACGCCGTGCTGGCGGCCGGACGCGGCGAAGCCGATGTCGAGTTGCACGATGGTCTCAGCGTCGGGCCCTTGGTCGCGGTGTCCACTCCGGGGCACGCCCCCGACCACTTCAGCTTTGTGTGCGGCTCGACTGTGTTCACCGGCGATGCCGTGCTCGGCCAGGGAAGCGTGTTCATCGCCCCCGATCCGGGGGCGCTGGCGGGCTATCTCGAGGGCCTGGCCGCTTTGCGACGCCGCGAGCCGAAGCTGATTCTTCCCGGCCACGGGCCGCCCGTGCCGCGGCCGCTGGACAAGCTCGACGAGTACGCTGCCCACCGTCTGGACCGCGAGCGCCGGTTGGTGGCGGCCCTGGCGGTAGGGGCGCGGTCGATCCCGGACTTGCTCGACGCCGCCTGGGACGACGTTCCCGAGTCCCTGCGCCCGGCGGCGACGGTCACGCTGGCCGCCCATCTCGACAAGCTCGAGAGCGAGGGCCGGCTCCCGGCCGGGGTGGAGCGTCCCTCAGAGTTCCGGCTCGCTTGACCGCAGGCGTCCGTTGCCCATGGCCAGGCGCGATCGCGCCAGGTGCATCGCCGCCTCAAGCGGAGTCATGGCCTCGGCCTCTGACTGAGTGAAGATCTCATGCAGCGTGTCGGTGATCGCTCCCACGCGGCGCCGGGCCATCGCCGGGTCGTAGCCGCCGAGTTCCTCGGCGATGTTGATCAGCCCGCCGGCGTTGACCACGAAGTCCGGCGCCCACAGGATCCCGCGGGCTTGGAGCAAGTCGGCGACGTGGTCGTCGGCGAGTTGATTATTGGCGGCGCCGGCCACCACTCGGCAGCGCAGGCGGGGCACGCTTTCATCGTCGAACAGGCCGCCCAGGGCGCAGGGCACCAGCACATCTACATCCGACACGAGCGCCTTGTCGGGCCGCCGCCACTCGGCGCCGAGCTCCTCGGCCAGCGTGCGCTTGCTCTCGTCGACGTCGGCCACCACGAGCTGGGCTCCCCGGCGGGCACAGCGCTTGGCCACCCGCGAGCCCACGTGCCCGAGCCCGATCACTCCGATCGTGCGTCCGTTCAAGTCGCGCGTCGAGAAGACGCGTTCGCAGACGGCGTGGATCGCGGCCTCGACGCCAAGCGCCGTCAGCGGGCTCGGGTCTCCGGAGCCGCCGCGGCCACGCGACAGACCAGCCACATGACTGGTCTGCTGGGCGATCACGCTCATGTCGCGGCTTGAGGTCCCGACGTCCTCGGCGGTGATGTAGCGGCCGGCCAGCGAGTCGACGGTATCGGCGAAGTCGAGCAGGGCGGCGTGGCGGCGCTGGGGCGCGAGCCGCGCGCCCGGGGGGAGCATGATCACGCCCTTGCCGCCGCCAAGAGGCAGGTCGGCCACTGCCGCTTTAAGGGTCATCGCGCGCGACAGGCGCAGGGCATCGCGGACGGCGGCGCGCGAATCCCCGTAGGACCACATGCGACAGCCGCCGAGCGACGGTCCCCGGATCGTCGAGTGCACGGCCACGATCGTGTACAGCCCGGAGCGCTGGCCGCGGCGCACGTAGAGCTCCTCGTGATCGAGGTTCTCCAGATAGCGGTCAGACATCACGCGTGGGGGCGCCGGCGGGCTCACCGCAGCGCGACTCTAGTGTCTTGGGCCGTGAGCCGGGCGAGGGGCACTGGACCGGTGCGGCGTGCGGCGAGGCAACACGGCCTGCGCCTACCGCAGGATGAGGGTGTCCAGCCGACGGCGATGCCGAGAACGCCGGTGCTGGATGAAGCTGACCACGCTGCCCGAGCTGGCTGCAGTGGTGCTCTTGCCGACCCCAGTCGAGGTGCTGGAGCTGGTGCTGGCTCCCGAGCCGGTCCCGCTGGCGCCGGTGCTCGAGGCGGTGGTCGGGGCCGTGGAAGCCGACGTCGATGAGCCCTGCGACGCTGCGCTCGAGCCTGACTCGCCGGTGCTGCTCGAGGAACTCGAGGAGGCAGGCGTGGAGTCACTACCGCTACCGGAAGCGGTGCTTGGGCCGGTCGCGGCCCCACTGCCCGTCGCGCTGGCGCCCGTCGGGCTCGTGCTGTTCGTTGCGGCGCCGGTTCCGGCGTCGCCGGTGGACGAGCCCGGAGCCGCGGTCGGAGCCGCGTTCGGATCGCTCGGCGAAGAACTCGGGGCTACCGGGGGCAGCTTCTGCGGGGAGTACATGTCCGGGTCGAGGAACTCGGTGATCGGGATCCCGCGCTGGTGACCGGCGATCGCCCCTTCGCCCGGAGCAATCCATCCCGGCACGGCCGCTGAGGCAGGCTGCCCGCTCGCGCCGGCAACGGTGCCGCTCCCGGTCACCGCGGCGGCGATCGCCGCCCCGCCGTCCGGGTCGACCACGGCCCCGGATCCAGCGCTCGGTGAGCGGGTGGGGTGGGCGATGAGGGCTGGACGATGCGAGTGGTGTGCAGCGGCCGTGGACAGCGTGCTCTGGATTTCGACCGCGCCCCCCGCTGTCACCATGGCCGCGGCCAGGAGCGTGACGACGTGGCCGGCACCGCCGGCCAGTAAGCCGGCTGATCCCACCGCGGCCGCTGAGCCCCCGGCGGTCGCTGCCGCGCCGCCGGCGGCCACGGCGCTGCCCCCCGCCGCTGCTCCGCCACCGCCGCCGCCCAGGCCGAGCAGGTTGGCGATCACGCCCAGCGGACCGAGCGTGGGGGTCAGGGCGGCGAGCTGACGGCTGACCCCGCGGACCTCAGACCGGAATTCGCGGCAGGGCTTACATTCGCGCAGATGACGCCGGGCCAGGCCGCTGGTCCGGACGCCACGGTCATGGGCCATGATCAGGTCGGCGCGAATCTCCGAGCACGCGGTGTCGCGGGCCTCGTTGGCCTGGGCGAGGCCGACTCGTGCGCGCACCAGCAGCGACTTCACCGCGGGCACGGTCACCCCAAGCGCGTCCGAGACCTCCGAGTAGGACATCCCGCTCAGCTCGCGCATGAGCAGCGCCGAGCGCTGCTGCCCGGGCAGCTGCTGGACATCGGCGATCAGACGGCGCAGCGCGTCGCGCTGTTCGACCTTGGCCACCGGGTCCTGGAGGCCGCCGGACGGCGGCTGGTCGGCGTCGATGGCCAGCGGCTGGGGCCGCCGCAGGTCGTCGATGCAGCGGTTATGCGCGATCCGGTACAGCCAGGCGCGCAGGGCGAGCTGGCGGTCGGTGGCCCGCAGCCCGTGGTAGGCGCGCATGAAAATCTCCTGGACGGCGTCCTCGGGGTCCTTGCCGCTGCTGCTGAGCATCTGCCGCGCGTAGGCGAGCATCCGAGCCCGGTAGCGGTCGTGGATGACGCGAAAAGCCTCGTCGTTGCCGGCGCGGAATACCGATACGAGCTGATCGTCGGTCCGGATCCGTAGCAGGGAGGCGCTGAACGCGATGCGACTGCGCGCGAGCCCTACCGATGCGGGGATTGCGGAGGCTTCCACCAGGTGACCCTGGACCGAACTCTAACGGTTACCCCGGGCGAAGGCACCCGGGGGATCGACCAAAGACCGAGGTCTAGGCCAGCGAGATCATCACGTGCTTGATCTCGGTGTAGTCCTCCAGCGCGTACATGCTGAGGTCCTTGCCGTAGCCGGACTGCTTGAATCCGCCGTGGGGCATTTCCGAGGCCAGCGGAATGTGATCATTGACCCAGACGCAGCCGAACCGCAGCGCGTTGGACACCCGAATCGCTCGTGCCACGTCGCGGGTCCAGACCGACGCGGCCAGGCCGTACGGGGTTCCGTTGGCCCAGGCGATCGCCTCGGCCTCGTCGGAGAACTGCTGCACCGTGATGACGGGGCCGAAGATCTCCTGCTGGATCATCTCGTCGTCCTGGCGCAGGCCGGCGACGACGGTGGGCTCGAGGTAGAACCCGGGACCGTCGGGCTCGTTGCCGCCGGTCACGATCTCGGCGTTGCCCGGCTTGCGCTGGAGGAATCCCTCGACGCGCTCGCGCTGGCGGGCGGAGTTGAGAGGACCGAGCGTCGTGTCGGCTGAGCGCGTGTCACCGAGAACCAGGCCCCTGGCCTGCTGGGCCAGGCCGGCGACGACCTCGTCGTGAACCTTGGGCCCAGCCAGGACGCGGGTCGCCGCCGTGCAGTCCTGCCCGGCGTTGTAGTACCCGGTTCCGGCGATCGTCTCCAACGCCGTCTCGATGTCGACGTCGTCGAACACGACCACGGGCGCCTTTCCGCCGAGCTCGAGGTGAACGCGCTTGAGCGTGTCGGCGGCGTGCTTGGCGATCCACTTGCCCGTCCCGACCGATCCGGTCAGGGAGACCATGTCGACGTCGGGGTGGGTGACCAGCGAGGAGCCGGTCGGCTCGCCGTGGCCGGTGATGACATTGAAGACACCGGCGGGGAAGATCTCCGCCGCGTACTCGGCGACCTTCAGGATCGATAGCGGTGTGGTTTCGGCCGGCTTGAGCACGACCGTGTTGCCGGCCGCGAGCGCCGGGCCGATCTTCCACACGGCCATCATCAGGGGATAGTTCCAGGGAGCGATCTGACCGATCACGCCCACCGCCTCACGGCGGATGATCGAGGTGTAGCCGCTCATGTACTCGCCCGCCGCGCGGCCCTCCAGGCAGCGAGCGGCACCCGCGAAGAAGCGCAGGTTGTCGACCATGAACGGGATCTCGTCCTCGCGGAACGCGTTGATCGGCTTGCCGGCGTTGGCCGATTCGAGCTCGGAGATCTCGTCGGCGTGTTCCTCGATGGCGTCGGCCAGCTTGAGCATGGCCAGGGCCCGCTCACCCGGGGTGGTCGTCGACCAGCCGGCAAAGGCGCCACGCGCAGCGGCGACGGCGCGGTTGACGTCCTCCTCGCTCGACAGCGGGGCGTGGGCGATCACCTCCGCGTTGGCCGGGTTGAGGATCGGCTCGGTCTGGCCGTCGGCGGGGTCGACGAACTGGCCGTTGATGAAGTTTTGGAGTGTGGTGGCGGTAGCAGTCATCCTGGGCGTCAAGCTACCACTCGGCTGTATCCGGCGGGGAGCATTTGTACGCGCTGCCTTCTACGCTTCGGCGCCCTTGACGGACACGAAAGGACGCTTAATGACGGACGTTGTCATCACCTCGGCCGCCCGCACCGCGATCGGGTCCTATGGAAAGAGCCTGGCCGGTGTGCCGCCGTCGGACCTCGGGGCGGTGGCCAGCGCGGCCGCGATCGAGCGCGCGGGGATCGAGCCCGGCCAGGTCGACCACGTCGTGTTTGGCAACGTCATTCACACCGAACCCGGCGACGTCTACATGGCCCGGGTGGTGGCGATCAAGGCCGGCGTTCCCGAGGAGGTTCCCGCCTATACCGTCAACCGCCTGTGCGGCACGGGTGTGCAAGCGATCGTGTCCGCTACCCAGGCTGTTCAGACCGGTGAGGCAAGCGTCGCCCTGGCCGGGGGCGCCGAATCGATGAGCCGGGGGCCGTACTGGATGCCAAGTGCGCGCTGGGGCGCGCGGATGGGCGAGGCCGAGGTCGTCGACTCGGTCAAGGGGGCGCTCACCGACCCCTTCAACGACATCCTCATGGGGGTCACAGCCGAGAATCTGGCCGAGCGCGGCTCGATCTCGCGCGAGCGCCAGGACGCGTTTGCCGTCCGCTCTCACCGGCTGGCCGCGTCCGCCCGGACCGAGGGACGGTTCGACGGCCAGATCGTTCCCGTAGCGGTCAAGGTCAAGCGCGAGACGGCCGAGTTCACCCGCGACGAGCACATTCGCGAGGATGCCTCGACCGAGGGGATGGCCAAGCTCAAGCCGGTGTTCAAGCCCGGCGGCACCGTCACGGCCGGCAACGCCTCGGGCATGAACGACGCCGGCGCCGCGGTGGTCCTGATGAGCGCCGAGCGCGCAGCGGAGCTCGGCGCCCCCGTGCGGGCCCGGATCCTGGCCTACGCCAGCTGCGGTGTCGACCCGAAGATCATGGGCATCGGCCCCGTCCCGGCCGTGCGCAAGGTGATCGAGCGCTCGGGGCGCTCGCTGGACGAGATCGACGTGATCGAGCTCAATGAGGCCTTCGCCGCCCAGGCGCTAGCCGTGATCGACGACCTCGGGCTCGACGAGGAGAAGGTCAACCCGAACGGCGGCGCGATCGCCCTCGGGCACCCGATCGCGGCCACCGGGGCGGCGATCACGGCCAAGATCCTCGACGAGATGGAACGCCGCGATCTGGGGCTGGGCCTGGTCACGCTGTGCATCGGCGGCGGCCAGGGCATCGCCATGCTGCTCGGGCGCGAATGACCCCAGTACGCTGGCTCTGAAATGGTGGACGCGGCATCGGGCATCGGCATTCCCGTCGCATTCGGCGCCGGGTTGATCTCGTTCCTGTCGCCGTGCGTGCTGCCGCTCGTGCCCGGCTACATCTCGGCCGTGGCGGGCGGCATCCCCGGGGAGATCCAGCGCCGGCAGGTGATCCTGCCCAGCCTCGCCTTCGTGGGCAGCTTCTCGTTCATCTTCATCGTCCTGGGGTTGCTCGGGCAGCGGGCCCTGAGGTCCACCCTGACCGGACCGACGGCGCTGAAGATCTCCGGGGCGGTGATCGTGCTCATGGGCGTGCTGTTCATCCTCGCTCCGTTCGTGCCCGCGCTGAGCCGCGAATGGCATTTTCCGCGGCTGATGCAGCGGGCCGGACGCGGCGGTCCCGCCTTGGCCGGCGCGGCCTTCGCGCTGGCCTGGACACCCTGCACGGGGCCGACGCTGGGGGCGATCGTGACTGCGGCGGGCACCTCGAACTCGGCTTCACGGGGCGCGATCCTGCTCGCCTTCTACTGCGCCGGCCTCGCGGTGCCGTTTTTGATCACCGGGCTGGCCTTCGGCACCGCCACCTCGGCCTTCTCGGTCATCAAGCGCCACTACCCGGTGATCATCGGTCTCGGCGGCGCGGTGCTGATCGCCATGGGCATCCTCATCTGGACGGGCGAGTTCACGACGCTGAACATCACGGTCAGCAACTGGCTGCAGTCGCTCGGGTTGCCCAACTTCAATTCCGATACGTAGCATCCCGCCGAGGCGCGTCGGCGACCGTGGTACATTCGGGCTCGAGCCGGGTATTAGGGTTACCTAACACCACCTCCTTATGTCGTTCGCCCAGACCGTTCTTCTCGGAGCCCTCGCTGGCTGCACCATCTACCTCGGGCTCCCTGTGGGCCGGATGCAGCTCCTCAGCGCCCGCTCGCGCGTGGCGCTGGCCATGTTCGCCGTCGGGATCCTGTCCTTCATCCTCGTCGACGTCCTCTCCAGCGGCCTGGACATCGTCAACACCGCGCTCCAGGGCGTCAAGCATCACCACGAGTCCTTCCTGTACCTGGCCTGGCTGGTGGTGCTGCTGGCAGCCGGGTTCGGCGCCGGCAGCGCGGGCCTGGCCAGCGTCCAGCGCCGGATGCGACCGCTCGGTGCGCGCCGGCCGCCGATCGCCGGCGGAGCCGACGTGGCGCTGGCCGGGATCGACGCCAACCTCGTGGCCGATGAGATGGAGGCCAAGCGGCGCACCGCGCTTCGCACCGGCCTGACGATCGCCGCTGCGATCGGCGTGCACAATTTCGCCGAGGGGCTGGCCATCGGGGTTTCGGCGCGGGCCGGAGCCATCAGCCTGGCCACCGTGCAGCGCCGGATGCGGCCGCTCGGGGCCCGCCGACCCCCGATTGCCGGGGGAGCCGGGGTGGCCGCCGTGGCCGGGGTGGACGCGAGCGTGGTCGCCAACGAGATTGAGGCCAAGCGGCGCAGCGCCCTGCGCACCGGGCT
>DASXHG010000412.1:0-1696 GCA_036488625.1 Solirubrobacteraceae bacterium
GCCAACCTGCACCACGAAGCCGCCTCCGGACGCAGCGAGCTGGTCGGCGACGTGATGGTCGACATGGCGATGGCCGCTCAGCCACGAGCCCGGGAACGCGACGATCTGGTCGCCGCCCGTGGGCTGACGCCCGGTCACTACGTACTCGCCACCGCCCACCGGGCCGGCAACGTCGACGACCCGGCCCGGCTCCGCTCGCTCGTGGCCCTGCTGACATCGATGCCGCTGCCCGTGCTGCTGCCGCTGCACCCGCGGACCGAGGCTCGCCTGAGGACGACCGGTCTGCTCGAGGCACTGCGCGACGCCGCCGGGGTGACGCTGATCGAGCCCGTCGGGTACTTCGAGATGACCGCTCTGCTGTGCCAGGCCCAGGCGGTGCTCACCGACTCCGGCGGACTTCAGAAGGAGGCCTATCTGGCTGGGGTGCGGTGTGTGACCATGCGCCCCTCCACCGAGTGGACCGAGACGATCGAGACGGGCTGGAACGTCCTCGTCGACCTCGACGCCGAGGCCGCCCGGGCGGCCCTCGAGGAGGAGGTCCCGGCCGTGCACCCGGCCCTCTACGGCGACGGCCACGCCGGCCCGCGTGTGGTGGAGGCACTTAGACTGCTCGAGCCATGAGCTCGGAACCATTCCGCATCGGCATCGCCGGACTGGGCTACTGGGGCCCGAATCTGGCCCGCAACTTCGCCTCCATCCCGGGATGCGAGGTCAGTTGGTGCTGCGACGAATCCCCCGCCGCGCGAGAGCGCGCCGCGGCGGCCCATCCGGCCGCGCGCGTCACCGCGGACATCGACGATCTGCTCGATGATCCGGCGCTGGATGCCGTCGTGCTGGCCACGCCGGTTCCCACCCACGCCGAGCTGGCCGTGCGCGTGCTGGAGGCCGGCAAGCACTGCTTTGTCGAAAAGCCGCTGGCCCAGTCGGTGGCCGACGCCGAGCGGGCCGTGGCGGCGGCCGAGGAGTACGGCCGTGTGCTGATGGTCGGGCACCTGCTCGAGTACCACCCCGGCGTGCAGAAGCTCAAGGATCTGACCGACAGCGGCGAGCTCGGCGACATCTACTACATCTACGGCAACCGCCTGAACCTCGGCAAGCTCCGGGCCGACGAGAACGCCCTCTGGAGCCTGGGCGCCCACGACGTCTCCGTGGTCCTGTTCCTGGCCGGGGAGGAGCCGGTCGAGGTCGTCGCCCACGGTGAGGCCTACGTCCGCCCGGGGGTCGAGGACGTCGTGTTCTGCTTCATGCGCTTCCCGTCGGGAATGTCCGCTCACCTGCATCTGAGCTGGCTCGATCCCCATAAGGAGCGGCGCTTCACGGTCGTCGGCTCACAGCGCATGGCGACCTTCGATGACATGGACCTCGAGCGCAAGCTGACCGTCTACGACAAGGGCTTTGACGAGGACTCCCGTACCTACGGCGAGTACATCACCCGCAGCGGGGACATCTTCTCGCCCCGGATCGCCAACGTCGAGCCGCTCCGGGTCGAGTGCGAGCATTTCGTCCGCTGCGCCCGCGAGGGGCTGGTGCCGCGCTCCGACGGCGTCAGCGGCCTGCGTGTCGTGCGCGTGCTCGAGGCGCTCCAGAGCTCGCTCGAGGCCTCCCGGCGCCAGGCGGCGGTTCGTGATCGCTGACGGGGCCTTCGTCGACCCCGAGGCCGTGCTCGCCGACGACGTCGTCGTCGCCCCCGGCGCGG
>DASXHG010000134.1:0-4248 GCA_036488625.1 Solirubrobacteraceae bacterium
ACGGGAACCTCCGTGCGGCCGGCAATTTCTCGGCCCGGGTCGGACCGAGCTGGTGGGCTGTGCGGGAGCGGCCCTCGTGAGCTCGGAGCGCAGAGACCCGCTCGCCGAACCCGTCCGGTTCATCGACGAGCGCACCTCGGCCGCGCCGCTGTTGCGCAAGACGCTGCGCTACCTGTTCCCTGACCACTGGTCCTTCCTGCTCGGCGAGGTCGCCCTCAACGCGTTTTTGATCCTGATCCTGACCGGGATCTATCTGGCTCTGTTCTACGAGCCGAGCACGGCCAAGACGATCTACCACGGCCCCTACGTCCCGTTGGACGGCGTCAGCATGAGCGATGCCTTCAAGTCGGTGGTCGATCTCTCGCTGAGCACCAAAGCCGGCCTGCTCATCCGCCAGACCCACCACTGGGCCGCCGACGTGTTTTTGGTCGCGATCGTCCTGCACCTGATGCGCGTCTTCTTCACCGGCGCGTTTCGCAAGCCGCGCGAGCTGACCTGGATCGTGGGGCTGATCCTGCTCTTCACCTCTCTACTCGAGGGCTTCCTCGGCTACTCGCTGGTCGACGATCTGCTCTCCGGGATGGGGCTGGCCATCGGCTACGGCGTGGGCCTGTCCCTGCCCCTGATCGGGGGCCCACTCGTGCTGGCCATCTTCGGGGCGCCGTTCCCTGGCAAGGCCGTGTTCTTCTCCCGCATGTACATCGCTCACGTGTTCATCATCCCGTTGCTTCTCGCCACCCTGATCGGAATCCACCTGGCTCTGATCGCGGCCCGCCACCACACGCAGTTTCGCGAGAGCAAGCGCACGACCGAGAAGCGGATTGTCGGCGTGCCCCTATTCCCCGGTCAGGCCCCACGTTCGCTGGCCGTGTTGTTCTTCACGGCCGGCATTCTGTTCCTGCTCGGAGGCCTGGTTCAGATCAACCCGATCTGGCAATGGGGCCCATTCGAGCCCTGGCTGGGCACCAATGGCGCACAGCCCGACTGGTACCTGGGTTGGCTGATCGGCGCCCTGCGCCTCATGCCGAGCTTCGACGTCACGATCTCGCACTTCACCGTCATCCCCAACCCGTTCTGGGGCGGCGTGTTGTTCCCCCTGTTCGTGCTCGGCATCCTCCTCGCCTTTCCCTGGCTAGAGAGGCGAATGACCGGCGACGGGAGGGTCCACAACCTCGCTGATCGGCCCCGGGATGCGCCGGGCCGGACGGCCTTCGGTGTGGCGTTTCTGAGCTGGGTCCTGATGACGTTCCTGTTTGGCGCCGCCGATCGCCTGTTCGTGCTCTTTGATCTCAACTACGACACACAGCTCTACATCTTCCGGATCGGGATCTGGGTCGTGCCCGTCGTTCTCTTCTTCATCACCCGCCAGATTTGCCGCAACCTCCGTGACGGAGACCTGATCGACGCCGAGCGCGAAGTCGCCGAGCACGAGGCGCAGGAGCGGGCCCGGGCCAGCCAGCCGGCGCGAGCCGGGCCGGTGACATGAACGGGCTGCGGTGGTGATGATCGGGCTGGCGGGCATCGAAAACATGCATCTCGGTGAGTTCGTGCCGCCGCTGGGCGCGACGCTGCTGTATCTGCTGCTCTACCGCCGGCGTCTGCACAGCCTGGCCGCTCAGGGTCGCCGGGTACCGGCCTGGCGCCGGGGGTGTTTCTGGGCAGGGGCGCTCGCGCTGACCGTGGTTCAGCTGCCTCCGCTCGACGGTCTGGCCGACGGCCTGCTCGTCGCCCACATGCTTCAGCACATCGTCATCGGCGACGTGGCCTCGCTGCTGATCGTGCTCGGCCTGACCGGGCCGGTCCTCGCGCCGCTGCTGCGAATGCGCTATTCGCGGCTGCTGCGCTGGCTTTCACACCCGCTGGTGGCGGTCACCCTCTGGGCCCTGGACCTGTACGCCTGGCATTTGCCCGTGCTCTACCAGCTGGCCATTCGCCACGACCTCGTGCATGCCCTCGAGCACGCCTGCATGCTCTGGTTTGGGGCGCTGCTGTGGCTGGCCGTGATCGGTCCGCTGCCCAAACCCGCGTGGTTCCGCGGTTGGGGAGAGGTTGGCTATCTGATCCTCGTCCGGTTCCTCGGCGCCGTACTGGCCAACGCGTTGATCTGGGGCCAATCGGTCTTCTACCCGGTCTACCGGTCCCCGGATGCCGCTCGCGGCCTGAGCCCGCTCTCCGACCAGAACCTGGCCGGCGGAGTGATGATGATCGAGCAGATCCTGTTGACCACCGCCTTCCTGGTCTGGCTTTTTGCTCGGCTGATGCGCCGTGACGAGCAGCGCCAGTCGCTCCTGGATATCTCGGCACGGCGCGGCGTGCCGCTGGCCGCCGAACGCGCTGAGCGCGCGGCGGCGGCGGGTCCGATGGCGGCCGATCGGCTCCGAGAGCGATTGCTCCGCGAGGCGCATTTGGAGCCGGAAAACAAGCCGTGAGCCGTCGCTCGGCTGGCGACCCGGTTTCCGGTTTCTTGACCAGTGCCGGAGCTTTATCTAGTTGTGCCGCTCCTGTGACCGTGGTCACAGATAGCGCAGGTTCTCGGGGTAGCTACTAGGGACACCCAACGGAAAGAGAATCAGTGACCGAGAATGAGCGCACGACCGGAGGAATGGTCGGCAAAGTGGTGGGCCGCGCCAAGGAGGCGATTGGCGCCGTCACCGACAAGGATGACCTGGCCCGTGAGGGTCGGCTTCAGCAGGCCCAGTCGGAGTCCGAGCTCGAGGCTCGCCGTCAGGCCGAGCAGGCGCAGGTCCGCGAGCAGGAAGCCGCCGACCGCCAGCGCCAGGCCGAGGTGAAGGGCCAGCGCGATCAGCTGCGCAATGAGGTCGCGGCTGAGCAGCGCGAGGAGCAGATCCAGCGCGACCGCCAGCAGGCGCAAGCCAGTGCGGCCGCCCAGGCCGAGAGCGAACGCGAGGCCGCTGACAATGTCGAGGCGCGTGGACACGCCCAGGCCGAGCACACCGTGCAAGCAGCCGAACAGACCCGTGTGGCCGCCGCCGAGCAGGCCAACCGGCTCGAGCGCGAGGCCAGCGAGGCCGAGCGCCGTGCCGAAAGACTTGACCCCAAGGAGGACCAGCGATGAACGCACGTACCCTGAGCACCACAGCCGTTGACGGCTACCTGAGGCTTCTCCGCCGTCCGGCCGACCTGATCGTCGGGCTGCTGCCCGGACAGAGCACCGGACCGGGCGCGGCGGCACGGATCGTCGTCGATCGCGTCGACGCCACCGCCCGCGCGACCCTGGCCTCGACGCTGGGCGTCAATCTCACCGTCGATGCGCGTCGTCGTGAGGCCGCCGCCGATGAGCGCCAGAACGCTCTGGATCTGCGCCGTCAGGCGCAGGAGCGGGAAGCCCGCGCCGAGTCGCGCGTGCAGACCAGCAACCGTCAGGCCACGCAGCGCCGCCGCCAGGCTGAGAAGGAGGCCGGCGGACGCCGCCGCGCCGCGAGCCAGAAGCAGCAGACCCGGACGCGGCAGGCGACCGAGGCCGAGCGCAACCGCGCCCAGGCCAGTCGTCAGCAGGAGGCCAAGGCTGACGAGCAGATCGAGGCCAAGACCAAGCGCGAGGAACTGCCCGCAGTGGAAGCGCAGGCCGACGCTCTCAAGGAGCGCGAGGTCGCGGCCAAGCGTCGCGACGAGGCGGACCGTCTGGGCGAGGCCGCCGCGCGAGTCAAGGAAGAGCGCAAGGAAGAGTCCAACGGCGCCAGCGCCAGCACGAGCCCGGGCCCCGGCCCGAGCACCGGCACCGGCACCGTTTAGGTTCACGACACGCGCGGGTTCGGCTGGCCGTAGCCCCCGTCCTCAGCGGCTCTATGCCGCTGAGGACCGGCTCGCCAGCGGGTGGGGCGGCCGCCGGCGCAGCCAGCCTACGGCTAGAGGTATCAAGGCCAGCAGGCTGAGCAGGGCACAGATCTGCAGCGGCGTCTGGAAGGCATCGGTGACCGCCCGCTCGATCAGATCCTGGATGTGCGCCTGCAGGGCGACGAACTGGGCGCGGGTGTTGGGGTCCGCGCCCGCCTCGACGCCGGCAAAGGCCGGGTTGAGGTTGGGGAGCTGACTCTGGGGAGCGTGGGAGTCGGCCGCGATCAGTCCGGCGCCGAGCCGCACCTTCTGCAGAAACGATCCCGGCCCGGTGATGATCGTCCGGGTGATGGCGGGGACGGCGTGGCGGGGGGCCGAGTTCAGCTGGTTGACGAGGATCGGCGTCAGGAGTACGAGGCCGAGCACGAGTCCCCCCTCGCGGGCGGCCACCGT
>DASXHG010000147.1:0-8288 GCA_036488625.1 Solirubrobacteraceae bacterium
GGCGTTGGCCTCCAGGATCGTCATCGCCCCCCGCAGCCGGTCTGAGACGACCTGGCCAACCCGATCGCCGGCCTCGCGGAGCTGGTTGGGGTCGATCGAGGGCGGCGAGGCCACCAACTCGTCAAGAAACTCGCTCTGCCCATGCGCAGCGCGGGCCTGCTCGTAGGCGCGCCGCAGGGCCAGGCTCTCGCGCAGTGTGCCGCCGCGGTCGGCGCTGATGACGCGTAGCGCGGCGTACATCGGACCGCCGACGAGCGTTGACCACTCCTCGGCGTTGAAGTCGGCCTTCCTGGTCATCTGACGTCCTCCACGGTCGGAATCGAAAGCGTCGAGGTTCGATTCTCTACCACGGCGGTCCTGATCCGCCCATCGGGTTCGATCTCTGGCCGATAGACCAAGAGATCGAACCCTTTCAGGGCTACCGCGGCTCAGGGTAGGGCGCGTGCATGCCCCCCGCCTGCACCCGGCGGGAGTGGTGGCGAGTGCCCCAGAGGTACAGTGCCAGCAGCACGACCGCAGCGGTTTCAAAGGCGATGGCCAGCACGATCGCCGTCCGGTACCCAAACTCGCGGAAGCCGAACAGCGGTGTGTGCTCGCTGATCAGCAGGGCGATGAGGGCGCCGGCCGAGACGGCGATCCCGCCCAAGGCGGCCAGCCTGTCGAGCGGCAACCGCAGGCGCCCGAGCCGGATCAACGGGCCGGCGAGCAGCCACAGCCCCAGACCCGTCGCGGCGATGAAGTTGAACAGGAACAGGGGACCGATGGTGGGAACGGTCGAGTAGAAGTTGTACTCGTACTGCTGGTAGTGGACGGCTCCGACCGCCAGCAGAGCCACGGCACCGAGGATTCGGGTAACGGTGAGGGCGGGGAAATGAGTGTTGCGAGCCATGGAGGATCGACCTCCTTCAAGAGTCAGTGGGAATGGATGAGCGACGCTCTGTCGGGGATCCGCTTACCCAATACACGACGCCACGCTGTCTCGAACCTTCCCGCTCGGATTGATGGCGCTCGGTGCCGAGCGTAGGATGGTCGGAACCCGTCGTCCAGGACGGTTCCTGGTCTTCAGCGATGTACCGCCGAGGGGGGCGACCTGAGCGATGCCAAGCGATCTCGACCCAGCGCTGATACTCGAGCTGCCGGCCGGGAGCGCCCTTGAACGGAGCCTTCGCCGGGATCCGCCCGACTGGCTCGGCGCGGATGTGGTGGTCGCCGGAATCGAGGCTGATGAAGAAGGCCGCATTCCGGCCCCTCTGGCCGGCCAGGTGGTGCTGACCGTCCTCTCGCCGGAGGCCCTCCCTCGCCAGGCCGACGAGATTCGGAAGGCGATCGACGGCGAGCCGGACGAGACCGAGCCGGCGATCGTCATCGTCGAGGAGGCTGAGTTTCTGCGCGCCGAGGAGATGGCGCCGGTGCTCGAGGCGTCTCGACGTTCACACCGGAGCGTCATTCTGCGCGTTATCGACGCGTCATGAGCCCAACAACAGCAAGCAAGAGGGAGGTTCCGAGATGATCGTCATGTTCTCTGCCCGCCGCCTCAAGCCGGGGTCCTGGGACCAGTTTCGAAGGGCGTGGGATCCGGGGGAGTCTCCTCCACCAGGGTTTCAGCGGGCCTATCACGCGCGCAACATCCGCGACGAGGACGAGATCATCTCGTTCGGACTGTTCGACATGACGCAGCAGGATTACCACCGGTGGCGGGAGGAGGCTGACGCCGAAGAGAATCAGCGCGTCGATCATCTCTCGGCGTTCGTCGAGAATGACCACGTCTCCGGGGTCTACGAAGTGATCGACGAAGTCGAGTACTGACCGACGTCAAGGCCCCACCCCCGACATCGGGGTCTGCTCCGCGGCCCGCGGCTAGCGGGACTTGGCGCGCGTCTTGGCGCCCTTCTTGGCCGCCGTGCTGCGCTTGGCTGCGTTGCGCTTGCGGGTGCGGGCGGCCTTCTTGCCGGCTTCGCTCCGGCGGGCCTCTTGCGCCCGGCGCTCGATGATCGTGGTCACACCACGCAGCTTCTGCAGTGACTCATCAACGGCCTTGGCCGCTTTGCCCTTCGGTTTCGATCTCGAGGATGACGCCAACGTCTGAGCCACCTTCTTGCGCAGACCGCTGGCCCTGAGGGTGTCGATCAGGTCACGGTCGTTCTTCTTGGTCTTGGCCATTGATGAGCTCTCTTTCCGTCGTCCCCCGAGCGGGGGAGAAGTTTTGGTTCCTGAATGGGGGCTACCCGCGGCATCGGGGGAGCTACCCTGGCGACCCGGCAACCATTACCGCCAGCGGTGCTGTAGCCGCACTCTTATGTTTTTTGGCTCGCCTTCTTACCCGTCGCGTGCAGCCTGGCCGGAGCCCGGGAAAAACCCGGACGACGAAAGGACTCCCGGATGCTTCATCCGATCAAGAAGGTCGCCGCCGGCGCGGTGGCTCTGGGCGCGCTCGCCCTCGGTGGTGCGGCCATCGCCGACGCAGCCACCTCGAGCACCTCTACAAGCAGCTCCTCGTCGGCGGCCGGCAGGCCGGCCCGACCGGCGTTCCGAGGTCCGGCCCACGGCACCGCCGCGCACGAGGATGCGGAGAAACCAGTCACCGGTGCCGCGGCCGTCAAGGCCCAGGCGGCGGCCGTCAAGAGTGTCGGCGGCGGAACCGCGGGTGCGGTCACCACGGACTTCACCGGCAGCGGCTTCGAGACGACGGTCACGAAGTCGGACGGAAGCAAGGTCGAGGTTCACCTCGACAGTGCCTACAAGGTCATGTCGGGTCCCGGTGGTCCGGGCGGGGGACATGGTGCTCCGCCGTCAGGCCGCCCGGGCCCACCGCCGTCCGGCGGCTACGGCGCCTGACTCCTACCCGGTGGCGGGGGTCGGCATCAGCGCCGGCCCTCGCTATCGGAGCGTGGCACGGGCGCCCTCCGGGGCCCCGTCGGATTCAAGCTCGGATTCCACGGCGGCGGTCGCGGCGCTCGACTCCAGACGGGACCAGATATCGCTCAGGACAACCTGATCGGTGGTCGTGAGGCGGTCCAGGAACAACCGGCGGACGCCGTCGAGATGGGTGGCCCGAGCCACCGCCGCCTTGGCCACCCCCGCGTCGGTGAGCTCGGCATAGAGTCCGCGCCCGTCGTTGGTGGCGGCGTAGCGCACCACGTATCCGAGTCCGACCAGACGGTCGACGAGGCGCGTGCAGCCGCTGCGACTGAGCAGCGCCTGCTGGGCGATGTCGGACATCCGCATTCGATGCTCGGGCGCGTCGGCGAGGAACATCAGGACCTCGTAGGCCGAGACCGACAGCCCGTGCTCGGCGCGCATCTCAGCGTCGAGCTGCTGGGTGATCCGAGCGTGCGCCTGGAGCATGCCGCGCCAGGCCGCGAGCTCAAGGTCATCGAGGAGGGCTACGCGGGGTGGCTGTGAGCTGATCATATAGTTGCATCTGAAAGTATAACGAGCTGCGCTGAGGCCGGGCGTTGCGTGTCCGATGCGGCCAGGACGTCCGTCGGCGTATCGATGTAGTTGCAACCGCAATCACTTGTTGTTATGATTGACGATGCAACTACATGTGACGTAGCCGACGAACTGCTACGAGGAGAGGTAATGAGACTCAAAGGCCTGCACCACATCACCATGATCACCGGCGATGCTCAGCAAAACGTCGCCTTCTACGCCGACGTGCTCGGCCTGCGGTTGGTCAAGCAGACCGTGAACTTCGACGCGCCCGAGGCCTACCACCTGTACTTCGGTGACGAGCAGGGCTCGCCCGGTTCGATCCTCACCTGGTTTGAGTTCGCCGGCGCCAGCCCCGGTGTGGCCGGCGCGGGGATGATCCACACGATCGAGCTCGGCGTGGCCTCCGAGGCCTCGCTGGACTTCTGGTCACAGCGGCTGGATGCGAAGGGCTATGAGAGCCAGCGCAGCGAACGCTCGCTGCGCTTCTCCGATTACGACGGACTTTCCCTGGCCCTCGTTGTCGCCAGCGATGGCGATCCGCAGCTGCGGGCCGTGCATCCTGAGGTTCCGGCCGAGCACGCGATTCTCGGCGTCGAAGGAGTGCGTGCCTACATCGCGCGGGGCCTGGAGGCCGACCGCGAGCTGCTTACGAGCACCCTCGACTTCACCGATCTCGGCGACGGCGAGTACCGCCTCGACGGAGAGGAGCGCCATTTTCACCTCGGCTATGACGCGTCCACTGAACGCGGGATCCCCGGTGCCGGGACCGTGCACCACATCGCCTGGCACTCGTCTGACGAGGACCACGTGCGCTGGCAGCAGCGCGTGGCCGAGGCGGGAATGCACGTCACGCCGGTGATCGATCGTGACTATTTCCTCTCGATCTACTTCCGCGAGCCCCAGGGCATCCTGTTTGAAATCGCCACCACATCGCCCGGCTTTGCCGTTGATGAGGACCCCGACCACCTCGGCGAGGAACTGCGGCTCCCCAAGCAGCACGAGCACCTGCGCCCGCAGCTGGAGCGTCTGCTGACTCCACTGACCAACCCGCGCGCGGCACGCCAGGAGGTCTAGAGCGATGAGTTTGACCTACCGCGAGCGGCCGCCGGAACAGGACCCCGCCGGTCTGCTCATCCTTCACCACGGCCGGGGCGCCGATGAACACGACCTGCTTGGCCTCGGGGACGTCCTCGACCCCCAGCGACGGCTCCTGGTGGTCACGCCTCGGGCGCCTCTGACTGTGCCGGGCTGGCCGGGAAATCATTGGTACGTGGTTCCGCGCGTCGGCTATCCCGACCCCGACACGTTCCGTCGCGCCTACACCGAGCTCGCCGCCTTTCACGATGAGCTCTGGGAGCGCACCGGTATCGCGCCCGAGCGCACCGTGCTCGGCGGGTTTTCGATGGGGTCGGTGATGAGCTACGCCCTCGGCCTCGGCGGCGAGCGCCCGGCGACGGCCGGGATCCTGGCCTTCTCGGGCTTTATTCCCACCGTCGAGGGCTGGCAGCCCGACCTGCAGTCGCGCGCGGACCTGCCGGTCTTCATCGCCCACGGACGCCAGGACCCGGTCATTGACGTCGCCTTCGCGCGACGCGCCCACGAACTGCTCGCGGCCGCCGGACTGCCAGTCAGCTACCACGAGTCAGATGCCGGTCACCACATCGACCCCGCCGATATCCCTGCCGCCACGCAGTGGCTGGCCGCCGCCATCGGCGACCTGAGTCCGGCGCCGGTGCAACCGAAAGCACGGTGATCTGATGCGCAAGATCCAGAGTCAGGGTGTGCACCACATAACGCTGGTCGGCGCCGACCGGGAGACCTCGATCGACTTCTGGGAGGGCTTGCTCGGGATGCCGTTTGTGTTCGAGCAGCCCAACCTCGATAACGCTGCCGAGAGCCACCTGTATTTCGACCCGGGCGACGGGCGCCTGATCACCGTCTTCACCAACGAGGAGCGGCATGCGGATTCGGCCCGCACCCCCACTGATCCGGGCTGCGTGCACCATCTGGCCTTCGCGGTCTCCCAGGCCACGTTCGCGCAGACGGTGGAGCGGCTGGACGAGCGGGGCATCACCCACAGCGGCGTCAAGGACCGCGGCTTTATGGACTCGATCTACTTCACCGACCCACTGGGTCTCCTCATCGAGCTGGCCTCCTACCGCTTCGAGCCCCCGATCGGTCACACGCACGCGGATGTGCTGCTCAAGGCCCACCAGATCCGCGTCGGCCGAGGCGACTACAACATCGATCAGGTGCACCTCGCGGACGCGATTGAGGAACTGGTCATCGGCTCGCGTGAGTCTCTGTCGACGGACCGCTCACCGAAGGACCCCTACGTCCAGGGACGTGTGCCTCCCACCACCGCCTGAGCGGGCGTGCCCCTGAACCGTCACCCCTCCCTGTATGAGGGCACCGCGCGCCGAACCGGGAAGGACTGCAGCGTCACCGCGTCTAACTGGGTATGGGACAGGCAAGCCAGGCGCAGAACATCGCCGAGCGACGGCCCAACGCCGGCACTCGCACCGACCATCACTACGTCTCCGCGGTCGTCTGCAGCCTGCGCATGTCGACCGCACACCCGGCGTCTGAGGCATGGCCCACCTCGACTGCCGGCGCCGCCGCACGCAGCCCGCAGCCCGCAAGCCGCTCGACGCGATCGAACCGAGCTGCTCGGACTACCGACGAGCGGAGAGTCCGACGCCGGGCGGGGCGAGCCGAGGCGACCCGGTCGCTAACGTCCGCATGACCACCTGCCAGGAGTTCTCAGCGCTTGTCACCAGGAGCGACTCATGAACCCGAAAGCCCAGTCGTTTGTCATCGTCGGCGCGAGCCTGACCGGAGCCAAGGCCGCTGAAGAGCTTCGCCGCCAGGGCTTCGATGGCCGCATCGTCCTGATCGGGGACGAGCCGGAGCTCCCGTACGAACGCCCCCCGCTGACCAAGGACTATCTACGCGGGGAATCCGAACGAGAGAAGGCGCGTGTCCACGCGCCCGGCTTCTACGACGAGCGCGACATCGAGCTCGTGACCGGCGCCCACGTCACGTCGATCGAGCCCGCCGATCGGCGCGTCCACGTTCAGGACAACGACGGGTTTGTCTACGACCGGCTCCTGATCGCCACCGGCGCCGAGCCGCGCCGGCTCCGCCTCCCCGGGGCCGAGCTTCAGGGCGTTCACTACCTGCGGACGCTGGCGGATTGCGACGCTCTGCGCTCGCGCCTGGACGCCGGCGGCAAGGTCGTGGTCATCGGCGCGGGCTGGATCGGGGCCGAATTCGCCGCCTCCGCGCGCCAACTCGGCCTTGACGTAACCGTGATCGAACCGGCTCCGGTGCCGCTGCTCCGCGTCCTCGGGAGTGAGCTCGGTGCCTTTTACCGTGACGTGCACCGCGCCCATGGCGTGCAGATGCTCATGGAAACCGGCGTGGAGGCGTTTGAAGGGCAGGGCTCGGTGACCGCCGTCCGGACCAGCGACGGACAGTCGATCCCGTGCGACTTCGTCGTCGTCGGCGTGGGTGTCGTCCCTCGTACGGACCTCGCGAGCGCGGCGACGGCAAAGGTGCAGGATGGCGTCGTCGTCGACCAGCATCTGCAGACCACCGTTCCGGGCGTCTTTGCCGCCGGCGACGTGGCCAATGCCTGGCATCCATTCTTTAAGCGCCAGATCCGCGTCGAGCACTGGGCGAATGCGCTCAACCAGGGTCCGGCGGCCGCGCAGGCGATGCTGGGTCAGGATCTGGTCTACGACCGGCTCCCGTATTTCTTCTCTGACCAGTTCGACGTCGGCATGGAATACAGCGGTTACGCCCCCGAGTGGGATGAGATCGTCTACCGGGGAGCGGTCGCCGATGGCGAGTTCGTGGCCTTCTGGCTCAAGGACGGCCGGGTGATCGCGGGCATGAACGTAAATGTCTGGGACGTCAACGAGCACGTACAGGCCCTGATCCGCTCCCGCCAGCAGATCGATCCCGCAGTGTTGCGCGACGAGCAAACGCCGATATCCGAGCTGGCGGACAAGCTCACGGTGGCCGACGCGTGAGATGAGCGCCATGACCGGCCCCACATCCGATCGTTTGGCCGAGCTGCGAGCGGCCGGCGTCTCGATCTGGCTCGACACCCTGTCGCGAGATCTACTCGACAGTCGCGACTTCGAGGGGCTCGTCAGACACTCGTCGGTGACCGGCGCGACCTCCAATCCGACGATCTTCGCCAAGGCCATCACGGGCTCAGACCTCTACGACAAGCAGCTGCGCGAGGCCAGCGAAACCGGGACATCCGACCTGCAGCAGCTGTTCTTCACGCTCGCGCTCGACGACATCCGTCAGGCGGCCGGCGTCTTGCGTGCCACCTACGAGCAAACGGGCGGAGTGGACGGCTTCGTCTCCTTTGAGTGCACCCCGGACCTCGCCAATGACACCGCCGCCACGATCGCGCAGGCGCAGGAACTCTGGGCGCGGCTCAGCCTGCCCAACGTGCTGATCAAAGTGCCCGCGACGGCAGCCGGGGTGGGGGCGATCGAGGAGTTGACCCACCGCGGCGTCAACGTCAACGTCACGCTTCTGTTCTCGATCGAGCGCTACGAGCAGGTGATCGAGGCGTACTTGAAGGGCCTCGAGCGCAGGCACGCGGACGGGCAGTCTCTGGCCGGACTGGCGTCCGTGGCTTCGTTCTTCGTTTCCCGCGTCGACACGAAGGCTGACGCGGTGCTGGCGAGCGGGTCTCCATCGCGTGGACGAGTGGCGATCGCCAACGCTGAGATCGCGTACGCGCGCTTTTGCGAGCGCTTCTCCGGGCCCCGCTGGCGCACTCTCGAGCAGGCCGGCGCGAGCGTCCAGCGACCGCTGTGGGCCAGTAC
>DASXHG010000068.1:0-7546 GCA_036488625.1 Solirubrobacteraceae bacterium
CCGGTCGACCAGACCCTCGCCGTAGGTCGTTGGCTCGCCGCCCAGTTCGCGTATGAACTCCTGGTTGTCAGGACCGGCGGTCCCGATCACGCGGGCGCCGCGCCGGATGGCCAGTTGCGTGGCCGCGATACCAACCGCCCCGGAGGCACCGTTGATGACCAGCACGTCCCCATCTTTTACCCCCAGCAGATCCAGCGCGCGCACCGCCGTCTCGACCGCCACGGGCAGCCCCGCCGCCCCGGCGAAGTCAAGGCCCTGCGGCTTGCGGGCGTAGGCACCGAGCACGACGTGTTCCGCCGCGCCCCCGCCGCCGGCCGGAAAGCCGAACACCTCGTCGCCGGCCGAGACGCCGTGCACTTCGTCGCCGACCTCATCGACCACTCCGGCCACCTCCTGCCCGACCCGGCGCGGCAGCTCTCCGCCCATCATGCCGCTTCGGACCTTCCAGTCGATCGGGTTCACCCCCGCCGCGCGTACCGCGATCCGGATCTGTCCTGCCTCGGGATGGGGCTCGGGCAGATCGACCACCTCCAGCACCTCGGGACCGCCAAATTGATCAAACTGAACCGCTCGCATCAAAGTCTCCTCAGTAGCCGACGGCGCGGTGCACAGACGTTAGCCTCGGCCAGTTCGCACGCCCGGTAGCCCGGCCAGTTCGCGCGCCTGGGCGAACACGGCGTCGAGCATCGGCTCGGTCAGCTTGCCGGTGAACGTGTTCTGCTGGCTGGGGTGAAAGCACCCGACCAGCGTGTACTCCCCGACCCGGGCTTGCGCCCCGTGGCCGAAGCGCGGCCGGGGCTTGGGCAGGGTGAAGCCCATGACCGACAGCGTGCGCAGCGCCGCCGCCCAGGCGAAGCTCCCCAGGGCCACGATCACTCGCGCGCCGTCGAGCAGTTCGAGCTCCCGGGTCAGGTAGGGCAGGCACGTGTCGCGCTCCTCCGGGGTCGGCTTGTTGGCCGGTGGGGCGCAGCGCACGGCGGCGCACACCCAGCAGTCGCGCAGGCGCAATCCGTCATCGACCGCGACCGACTCCGGCTGATTGGCCAGACCGGCCCGGTACAGGCCCGCGAACAGCCAGTCCCCCGAGCGGTCGCCGGTGAACACCCGGCCGGTGCGGTTGCCGCCGTGGGCGGCCGGCGCCAGGCCCAGAATCACGATCCGCGCCCCGGGATCGCCGAACCCGGGCAGCGGCCGGCCCCAGTACTCCTGGCCGGCAAAGGCGGCCCGCTTGACCCGGGCCACCTCCTCACGCCAAGCCACCAGGCGAGGGCACTTACGGCAGACGACGATCTCCGCCTCGAGCGCGGCCAGCTCCGGCCGGCTCACGGTTGTGCGTCGGGAAGCAGTCCGAAGATCAACCGGTCGATGACGGGGGCCAGGTCGAGCACGTCCGCGGGCACCCCGAGCCGGACCTGGCGCGAGACCAGCTCGGCGATCGCGCCGACGACCGCGAACGTGTCATCTCGGGAGGCAAAGCGGCCGATCAGCCCACGCCGCGCGGCGGCGGCGTTCTCGGCATCGAGAACGTCGGCGAATCCCTGCAGGATGGCGTCGCGCTGCTGGGCGGCGCGGGGGCCCGCGCCGATGATCTCCACGAGCAGGGTCTGGGCGAACTCGGGATGCTCGGAGAGGACGGTCAAGAAGGCCCGGGTGCCGGCTTTCATCCGCTCCCGGGCATCGCTCGGGGCGCGGGCCGCCGCGTCGGCCATGGCGCCCTGGACCGTTCTCACCGAGAGCTCGAACAGGGCCAGGATGCACTCCTCCTTGTTGGCGAAGTGCTCGTAGAAGGTCGCCTTGGACATCCCCGCCCGGCGGCTGATCGCGTCCGAGCTCGTGCCGGCGTAGCCGTGCTCGGCGAATTCCAGGGCCGCGGCGCGCAGCAGACGGTCGCGCTGGAGGGGCAGCCGCACCTCGGGCGGCGGCGCGTGGCGACCCCGGGCTGCGGTCACTACCTCAGGGCGCGCCCGTAGTGGCGCTCGTAATACTCGCGGTAGGCGCCGGAACGGATCGGCTCCCACCACCACGCGTTGTCGCGGTACCAGTCGACGGTGTGCGCGAGGCCGTCGGCAAAACGCATCTGTGCCTGCCAGCCGAGACCCTGCAGCTTGGCCGAGGAAAGCGAGTAGCGGCGGTCGTGGCCGGGCCGATCGGTGACGTACTCGATCAGCGAGTGATCGGCTCCGGTGAGCTCGAGGATGCGGTCCACGACCTCGAGGTTCTCGCACTCGTCAGGGCCGCCGCAGTTGTACGTCTCACCCGGCTGTCCGTGCGCGAGGACGGCGCCGATGCCGCGTCCGAAGTCCTCCACATAGAGCCAGTTGCGGACCTGGCGACCATCGCCGTAGACCGGCAGCGGATCCCCGGCCAGGGCGTTGAGGATCATCAGCGGGATCAGCTTTTCCGGATACTGGCGAGGGCCGTAGTTGTTCGAGCCCCGGCAGACCAGCGTCTCGAGCCCGTAGGTGTGGAAGTAGCTGGCCACGAGCAGGTCCGCGCCCGTCTTGGTCGCGCTGTAGGGGCTCGACGGCGCCAGCGGTGAGGACTCGGTGAACGAACCGGTCTCGATCGATCCGTAGACCTCGTCGGTGGAGACCTGGACGTAGCGCAGCCCGCGCTCCCGGGCCGCCTCGAGCAGCACGTGCGTGCCCTGCCCGTTGGTAACGCTGAAGGCGAACGGGTCGGCGATCGAGCGGTCGACGTGGGTCTCGGCGGCGAAGTTGACCACCGCCTCGGCTCCGTCCATGGCCTCGGCGACGACGGCCGGATCCTCGATCGCGCCCTCGATGAAGCGAATCTCGGACTGCACCGGCTGGAGGTTCTCGCGCCGTCCGGCGTAGGTCAGCTTGTCGAGGACCGTGACCTCGTCACCGTCGTCGCGCACGCGCAGGCCGACGAA
The DNA here is from genome assembly GCA_036488625.1 of Solirubrobacteraceae bacterium. GTDB lineage: Bacteria > Actinomycetota > Thermoleophilia > Solirubrobacterales > Solirubrobacteraceae > Palsa-465. The sequence continues at coordinate 2,897 of DASXHG010000068.1, forward strand.
CGTCGAGCCGATGAAGCCGGCGGCCCCGCAGACGAGCAGCTTCACGCCGGTGCCCCGACCCCGGCCAGAAATTCATCAAGCCCCTCGCGCCAGTGCGGGAGGACCGGGGCGCCGTCGCGCTCGCTGCGCAGGACGCTGTAGGCGGGCCGGGGCGCGGGGCGCGGGAACTCATCCGTCGTGCAGGGCGAGACCTCGCAGGCCAGCCCGGCGCCGGCCACGATCTCGCGGGCGAACTCAAACCACGAGCACTGCCCCGCGGCCGCCAGGTGCAGCACCCCGGGCGGGAGCGGGTCCGCCGCCAGACCGACCAGCGCCGCACCGAGGTGGCCGGTGAAGGTCGGACAGCCGACCTGATCGTCGACGACCCTGAGAGTGTCGCGCTCGCGGGCCAGCCCGAGGATCGTCTTGGGAAAGGAAGCCCCGGCCAGCCCGAACAGCCAAGAGGTGCGCACGATCGTGTGCCGATCGGGGGCGGCGGCGGCGAGCTCGCGCTCCCCCTCGAGCTTCGAGCGCCCATAGCCCGACCTCGGTGATGGCACGTCGGACTCGACGTAGGGATGGGTGTGCAGGCCGTCAAACACGTAGTCGGTGGAGACGTGCACCGTCCAGGCGCCGGCGGCAGCGGCCGCCCGGCCCACGTTTCCCGGCCCGGCGCCGTTGACGGCGGTAGCGGCGGCGTATTCGGTCTCGGCGCCGTCGACGTCGGTCCAGGCGGCACAATTGATCACCGCGTCAGGCGCGGCGTCGGCGATCACGGCCCTAACGGCGCGTGCGTCGGTCACGTCAAGCTCGGACCGCGACAGGGCGATCGCCTCGTGACCCTGCTCGTGGGCGGTCATCAACACGTCCTGGCCGAGCATTCCCCCGGCACCGGTTATCAGCAATCGCATCGCCGCCAAATGTAGACGCAGGTGGCTTGTCGGGGATCGGAACCGGTCTAAGGCAACTCATTTGATGCGGCTTGTTTTCGCACCGTTACGCTCGTGTTGTAGTCATCCCGAGCGTCTTTTACCGGGCCCGTGGCCGGGTTAGCTTCACCCATTATCGACGCTCGGATCCGTTTCCTGACCGTTCGACAGTCGGCTGCGGTAGCGGTCACGGTGCTGGCCATCGACGCCGTGATCTTTGGTTTCGCGCACGTCGCTGTCCACCATGGCGCAGCTGCCTATCGCGGCCTGCTGCCCCCTGAGACGCACCTGGTCTCGATCATCGTCGGGCTGGCCCTGCTCACGCTCGTCCCGCGGCTGCTGCGCGGCACCCGGACGGCGGGCTCGGTGGCCGCGATCGGCATCGGCGTCCTGGCCGGACTGAGCGCCCTCGGTGGACACTGGTGGCGGGTGGCCGTCCAGCTCACCCTCTGCCTGCTGCTCCTCCGGGCGCGGGGCGCCTTCCCGCTCGGGTGTCGCAACCGGCCACGGCGCACGTACGCGGCGGCCGCCCTGGGCGCCTGGATCGTCGCCTACGGAGCGCTGCGCATCGCACCCCTGGTTCACGTGCATCTACGCCATATCGTGCCCGCGCTTCACCACGCCAGCGTGGCCTCGCGGCTGAGCGCCGAGTGGCTGGCCGCGATCGAGATCCTGATCGGCTGCGCGGCCTTGATCTCGGTGCTGGCCCTGCGCTCGGTGATGCGCCCCCAGCCGGCCGACAACGCCCACGCCGATCACGAGTACCGCGCCGCCCGAGCGATCGTCGACCGCTACGGCCAGGACTCTCTCTCGCCGTTCGTGGTCCGTCCCGACAAGGCGCTGCAGTTCGCGGCCGGCGGAGTGCTCTCCTACCGGGTCATCGGCGGCACGGCGATCGTCTCCGCGGACCCGGTCGCCCCCGATGGCGCCGCCGCCGAGGTTCTGGCCAGCTTCCTGCCCGTGGCCCGCGACCGCGGCTGGCAGGTCGCGCTGTGGGGGGCGTCACCCCGCCACCTTGCCCAATACCAGGGGCTGGGCCTGCGGGCCATCTGCGTCGGTGAGGAGGCGTTCGTCGATCCGGCCCGCTTCACCCTCGAGGGCCGTCCCGTGCGCAAGCTCCGCCAATCCGTTCACCGGGTCGCCCGGCGCGGCTGGGAGATAACCGTCTGCGAGGGGCGAGCAATCGACCTCGGGCTCGAACGCGAACTCGAGGCTCTTGAGGCGCGTTGGCATGACGAGCATCCCGAGGTGCTCGGCTTCGCGATGAGCATGGGGGCGTTTGAGTCCGCGCTGCGGCCCGACGATCTGTACGCGATCGCCCGCGGGCCCGACGGCCAGCTCGGCGCGGTGATGCACTTCATGAGCCACTGCGGGAAGCTCTCGCTGGACACCATGCGCCGCGTCGGGACGACGCCCAACGGTCTCAACGAGGCCCTCGTCGCGCACACCCTCGAGCTCGCTCGCGAGCGCGGCGTCCCCGAGGTCAGCCTCAACTACGCCGGCCTGGCTCACGTCCTCCGGGCCCGCACGCCGCGCAATCCGGTTCGGCGAGCCGGTCGGGCCGCCGCCGTGGCCGTGCTGCACCGCCGTTTCCAGATGGACCGGCTGATCCGCTTCAACGACAAGTTCTCGCCCGAGTGGCGTCCGCGGTACCTGGTCTACGAGAGCCGGCTGGCCCTTCCCCGCGTCATCGCGCGCGTGCTCCAGGCCGAGGGCTATCTACCCGAGCTGCGGCGCCCGCGCGTGCCCGGCCCGCGCGCCTCGATCCCGCGCTCGCTGGCCGGCGGGGCACACCCCAAGACGGGTTGAGCACCAGCGTCATGCGGGGTCTGGGCGGGCGAATGAGCGTCCTGCTGATAGCGCTGGCCGTCGCGGTCACGGGACTGGACGGCGCCTACCGGTACTGGGAGTCCTACTACCAGCACCGTGGCTTCACGCCCGTCCGCCTGATCAAGGGCGCCCATCCGGGACGGCGGGAGTGGGTGCACTTCTACTCCACCGCCCTGCACCGCGAGTTTGACTACCTCGTCTACCTGCCGCCCCATTACGACCCGAGCCGTCACCGCTACCCCGTCTACTACCTGCTGCACGGCAGCCCGGGCCGGCCCCAGGTCTACACCGGCATCGGGAGCATGGGCACGCGGATGGACAACCTGATCAGGCGCCGTCGGATCGCGCCGATGATCCTGGTCTTTCCCGACGGACGGATCCACGGCAGCACGTACTCAGACTCCGAATGGGCCAACACCACCGCGGGCGCCTACGAGTCCTACGTGATCGACGTCGTCCACGATGTCGATCAGCGCTTCGCGACTGTCGCCAAGCGCGGCGCGCGCGTGATCGCCGGCTTCTCCGCCGGCGGCTACGGCGCCACCAACGTCGCCCTGCACCACCTCGGGGTGTTCGGCAATCTGCAGTCCTGGTCGGGCTATTACCGGCAGACGCGGACCGGCGTCTTCGCGCACGCCACGGTCCGGCAACTGGCGGCCAACAGCCCCCTCGACTACGCCCCGCGGCTGCGACGCCGGCTCGCCGTCGACCCGTTCCGGGCCTTCCTGTTCATCGGTCGCGATGACAACCTGAGCACCGAGCAGGGGGTGATGGCCTCCGAGCTGGCCCGCGCCGGGGCCGCGGTGACCTACGCCCTGTACCGGGGCGGCCACGATTGGCAGCTGTGGCACGCCCGCCTGGACCAGATGCTGATCCTCGCCTCACGCGATACGCGGACCCTGCCTCACGGGCGCGGTCAGGCCCGGACGCTGACCCCGGGCGTCAAGCCGCTCCCGCACGGGATCGGCCGCCACCATTCCCGGCTGCTGCCCCCGCGAGCCGGACCCCGGCGCCGACGCGGCCACGGCCTGCTCCCCGGTCGGCTCCAGCTCGTCGCCCTGCACCTCCGCCCGCGGCCCGCTCGCGACCTCGGCCTCGGCGTGCTCCTCGGTGGCCTGCTGCTCGCCCTCGGCTCGGCAGCGCTCATCAACCTCGGCTTCCTGTTCCAGCACCGGGGCCTGACCCGGACCGGGCGCACCGGCCTGCTCGGCGCCCTGCGCGGCGCGTTCCGCAGCCCCGTCTGGCTGGGCGGGCAGGTCATCGGCTGGGTGGGCTTCGGGCTCCAGGTCCTGGCCGTGGCGATCGCCCCCCTGGCGCTCGTGCAGGCCTTCGCCGCCGGGGGCCTGGCCCTGTCGGTGCCCTTGGCCGCGCGCATCTTCGGGCACCCGATCAGCCGCGCGCAGCGCAGGGCCGTGTTCCTGATGGCCGCCGCTCTGGCCACGCTGCCCTTCGGCTACGTCGCCGCCCACGACCACCTGCACAGCGGAACGCTGGCCGCGACCGTCGGCGCCTTGGCGGCGCTCGGATTGGCGGCCAGCGCGATCCGGTCCGGGGCGGCGCGAGCGATCGCGGCCGGCGTCTTCTACGGCGCCGCCGACGCCGCGATCAAGGCGGTCTCGGTCAACCTCGGACCCCACGGCGCGGGGGCACTGTTCTCGGCCTGGACGGCCGTCGCCGCCCTGGGCACGTTCGCCGGCTTTCTCGCCTTTCAGTCGGCGCTCGCCGTCGACAGCGCGATCGCGGCCATTTCACTCATGAACGGCTTCGCGGCCCTGACGGCGATGATCTGCGGATTGCTCGCCTTCGGCGAGTCACTTGGCGCCAACCCGGCGGCGATCGCCGTCCACCTGGTCGCGATCACCGTGGTCCTGGGCTGCGTGCCCAAGCTCGCCGCCGCTCAGGCCGAGATGGC
>DASXHG010000160.1:0-4429 GCA_036488625.1 Solirubrobacteraceae bacterium
TCGGCCGCCTCCGCGACCGCCCCCACGTCGGCTCCGACCGGCACGGCCGGCGCTGCCGCCCCGGCCGCGAGCACCCCCGCCGCCTCATCGGGTGGCGCCGCGGCGCCCTCCTCCCCCTCCGGCGGGGCCGGAGCCGGCGGCACCGGTGGTTCTTCCGGCGGGAGCGCCGGGACCGGCACCAGCGGCGGCGCAGGGCTCGGCTCGGCCTTCTGCCAGCAGAACCCCGGCGCCTGCTAGACGCCGCTCGCGTACGCGGGTGGCCGTAAGTCCGGGCGCCACGCTCGGTCCCTATCCCGTCGCCGGTAACCGCGCTGGGTCGAAAACCGGAAATAGTTTCCGGTTTTCGACCCACCGGCCATCATCTCGCACTCCGGCAACGCCCCGCCGAGGCCAATACACCGACGAAACGGCGAGCAACGAGAAAGAGTGAGCAACGAGCCCCAGTCGGGGACCTCCGTCTCTTAGTTGCACATAGCGCACCTAAGGGACGGAGGTTCCGGCCGCAAGACCGGTAGAACCCATTCCGGCCAACGAGAGCGGGACCCACCTCTTTCTCGCTGCTCGTCGTTCGTTCCCCCGTGGCCCGCTCGGGACCAGGCACTGACGGCTGACGCCGCGGCCGGTCGGCCGCAGCCCCCGGCCAACGGCCCCGCCCTAGTGGCGGGGTGCGTGCACGTAGTTCTTGGGGAACGGGGTGTTGACGACCTCGGTGGCCGTGTACTCGACCCGCGTCCCCGTGTAGTTGCACTTGTACTGCTGGGTTTCGCCCACAGTGCCCTGAGCGGTCTGGTTGGCCGCGGCGTTCTTGCAGTTGGCCCGGCGGCTCTGGCGGTAGGAGAACTTGCTCGTGCTCAGGTTGTAGGACAGGACCGGCGCCCACGTGGGCACGGTCAGCGCGATCACGTCACCGGCCTTGATCGGGAGGGCCGTGAACTGGCTGAAGCTCGGGGGCAGCGACATCGGCTCCTGCAGCACCTGGCCCAGGAACGGCGTCACGTGGAAGGTCTGGCTCTGCGCGGCCACCGTGTAGGTGTTGTTCTTCGCCGGCTTGAGTACGGTGAGCGCCAGCTGGGGCGTTCCCCCGTAGGCGGCGTTCAACGTGTGCAGGAAGTTGCGCTCAGTGGTGGTCGACGATGACAGCTTGGAGAGGCCGACCGTGAACGACACGATCCAGCCGCTCTTCTTGGCCGTGATCGGGTATTTGATGCCGTCGCTGACCGTCTGGATGGCGGTTGTGCGCGTGAGGATGATGAAGCACTGAGACGGTGCCACCCCCTTGGGGCACACGGGCGCGCTGACCGCGGTGGGCGTTTTGCCCAGCTCGACGATCTCTGCCGAGGCGGCAGCCGGAACGAGGGCCAGAGCGGCGGCCGTGAAAACGGCAGCTAGCAGCGAGAATCGGTTCATCATCATTCCCTTCTCAACACCCCGCTGGGCCAGCAGTTGCGCCCAGCGGTGAGGCGATCTTCTCGGGGGGACTTTTATGTCCGGCGCTGCAAGAGCGAGCCTCTCCGCGTCCGTGACGGTCGGCTAGAGCTTAGAGACGTTGACGGCCTTGGGGCCCTTCGGGCCAGCCTCCTCCTCGTAGGAGACCTTGGCTCCCTCAGCCAACGAGCGATATCCGTCGCCTCCGATGCCGCTGAAATGAACGAACAGGTCGCGACCTCCGTCGTCGGGAGTGATGAACCCGAACCCCTTCTCGTCGCTGAACCACTTGACAGTACCCGTTGCCATTGACTCCCCTCCGGCTCCTGCTATGACCGTAATCGGGGCCCTGCGCTCCGATTTGACGCCGAAAACGTACCAGTCCGCGCCCGACCGGGGAAAGTTCGGCCGTCCAGTCTGTGAAAGTGCTCACCCGCCCTCGGGTCAGCGACCGGTGAAGAACGCCCCCAGCAGGGTCAGCGACCGACGACGGCCCCCGAGGATCAGCGACCGTTGAAGGTCGCCTTGCCGGGGCCCTGTTTTAGGAATGTCTGCACGGCCTGCTGGAGGTCCTCGGTGGCGAACAGATCGCCGGCCACGCGCCCGACGCGCTCGTTGGCCAGCTCGATCCCACCCTCGAGGTAGTCGCGGATGACCTGCTTCGTGGCGGCGTGAGCGAGCGTCGGACCCGTGGCCAGATCGGCGGCGAATGACCGGGCGGCGGCGTCAAAGCCCTCGTCGGGAAGGACCCGGTTGACGACGTTCCAGCGCTCCATCTCGGCGGCGGAGTAGCGCGCACCGGTCATCACAAATTCCCGCGCCCGGCCCGTGCCGGCCCGCTCGGCCAGCCGCTGGGTCCCGCCCATCGCCGGGGTGAGCCCGATCACGCGCTCGACCAGCCCGAAGCTGGCCGACTCAGCGGCGAGGATGAAATCGCAGGCCAGCGCGAGCTCAAACGCCCAGGTCAGACACAGGGCATGGGCAGCGAACACCGTCGGGTAGGGCATCCGGTCCACCCCCCGCGCCAGCGAGACGAGTTCCTCGAAGGTCCGGCGGGCCTCGTCGGGGCCCGACTGAGCCGCGAACAGCGAGACGTCGACCCCGCCGCTCACGACCCGGCCCTCAGCCCGGAACAGCAGGGCCCGCGGCGGCTCGCGCTCGAGGTCGGCAATGGCGGCGATCAGCCCGGACCTCAGCGCGGCATCGAACAGGTTCAGAGGCGGAGCGTCGAAGGTGACGATGGCGAGGTCGCCCTCGCGCGACACTCGAACTGGTCCGGAGGCGCTCATCGCAACTCGTCGGCGACGGCGGCGATCTCGTCGAGATCGCCGGGAGCGGGGACCCAGGGCAGCCGCAGGGGATCGTCGGCGTAGCGCGGGATGACGTGAAAATGAAGGTGAAAGACGGTCTGCCAGGCAGCCGAGCCACAGCTGTTGAGCAGGTTGACCCCGTCGGCCCCCAGGCGCTCGGTGACCCGCCGGGCCATGCGTTGAGCGGTGAGGATCACGGCCTCGAGGTCCTCGGGTTTGGTCTCGAGCACGTTGGTCGAATGAACGCGAGGCGCGACCAGGAGGTGACCCCTCGTACCCGGGTTGATGTCCATGAAGGCCACCGTGCGCTCATCCTCGGCCACGATCTGTCCGGGCACCTCGCCGGCGATGATCTTGCAGAACAGGCAGTCGGGGTCGCGCGTGGAGTCGGGGTCGGGCATGGCCGGGCAGCTTAGCTCAGCCGTCGCCGCCGACCAGTTGCCGGGCGTACCCGATCGCCTCCTCGCGCGTTGAGACCTCACCGGCGTAGGCGGCCTCGGTGAGCTCGTCCAACAGCTCGCCGAGCTGGGGCCCGGGGCGGATCCCCAGCGCCTGGCTCAGCTCGTCGCCGCGGACGGGGGCTCGGGGCGGCCGCTCTGACCAGGCCAGCGCCTCAGGCAGGATCTGGCGAGCGAGTTCGAGATGCCGGTTGATGGCGCGCTCGGCGTTGTCTCCCCGCGTGGCCAGCCGGTCGGCAACGCTGAGCACGGTGACGTCGACCCCAACCGGCGAGCACGCCTCCAGATACCGGTAGACGTCCCGGCGCGGCAGCGGCATGCGGTGAACCAGGAAGCCGAGCCGGAGATGGTGTCGGGTGAGTGCCGCGACGTACTGGATGAGCTTCTCGCTGGCCCGCAAACGGCCGAGGATCTCGGCCACCAGGGCGGCTCCGGTCTCGTCGTGGCGCATGAAGGTGATGCGGCCCTCAGGTGTCTGGTCTCGCGTCAGCGGCTTGGCGATGTCGTGCAGCAGGGCGCCGAACCGCAGCGCCTGCCCGCGCGTGAGCTCGTTGGCCAGCGGCCTGTCCAGAAACTCCGCCAGCGCCTCGGCGTCGGGGCCGAACACGGCCTGCGGCTCGCGCTCCAGCGCGATCGTCTCGGCCAGCACCGCGCGCGTGTGATCGAGCACGTCGAGGTGATGAAACCGGCTCTGCTCGATTCCACCCAGCGCCCGCAGTTCGGGCAGCACAGCCGCAGTGGCGCCGGTGCGGTCCATGAGATCGAGCCCCTCGAGCGCCCGGTCACTGGCTATCACCCGGCGCAGCTCCGCGAACACGCGCTCCGGCGAGACGGCGTCCAGCTGCCCGGCGCTGATCCGGGCCAGATCTGCGGTCACCGGCTCGACCTCGAACCCGAGCTCGACGGCGAGCCGAACCAGGCGCATGACCCGCAGTGGGTCCTCGCGGAAGGCGACGTCCGAGACGGCCCGCAGGCGGCGCCGCTCCAGGTCGGGCACACCACCCGTCGGATCGAGCAATTTCCCCTCGCCCGCCACCGGCTCGGCGATCGCATTTACGGTCAGGTCGCGACGAGCCAGATCGGCCTCGATCGAGCCGCCCTCAGCCGCCATCAGATCGATCTGCCAGCGCCGGTCGTGGGACACGACCCGCCAGGCTCCGAAGAGCTCGGACAGCGCGAACGTGAAGCCGCCGGCCGTGCGGGCCAGATTCCGAGCGACCGGCTCGACGGACCCGG
>DASXHG010000171.1:0-4225 GCA_036488625.1 Solirubrobacteraceae bacterium
GCCTTGGAGGCGACCTCGTAGGAGTAAGGGCTGCCGTACTGCGGGCCCCGGGCGAGCACCTTGGCTCCGTCCTGGGCGACGACCTGCTGGACGTAGGGCGGCCAGATGGCCCAGGCGTCGACCGAACCGGAGGTGAAGGCCGCCAGAGCGTTGGCCGGCTGCAGGTTCACCATGGTGACGCCCTTGGTGGTCAGTCCGGCCGCCGTGAGCACGGTCAGCAGTTCGTAGTTGCCCGAGCTGCCGGAACCGTAGGCGATCTTCTTCCCCTTGAGCTGCTGGATAGACGTGATCGGGGAGCCCTTGGGGACGACGACCGCATCCTGGTCACCGCCCGGCACCGTGCGGGCGCCGACGATCTCGACCCCTTCGCCGCCGGCCGCCGCGAAGACCGGCGGGGCATCGCCCACGCCGCCGACGTCGACCGAGCCCGAGGACATCGCCTCGAGCATCGGCGGCCCGGAGGTGAAGTCGGACCAGTTCACGTGGAACGGCAGCGTGTTCAGCAGGCCGGCCGCCTTGAGGATCGCCTCCGCGCCGGTGCCCTTCTGGTCGCCGACGTTCAGCGTGACCGAGGACAGGCTGACCGAGCTCGACGGCGACGCGCTGCCGGACGCGGCCACAGGAGACGCGGCCGGCGTGGAGCTTGAGCTGCTCGACGAGGAGCAGGCAGTCGCGGCCAGGCCGGCGAGGGCGATGGCCGACAGGGCCAGAAGCTTCTTCGGTCTACGGTTCAATGTCTATCCTTCTATTTCGATTGTTTCGATAGGAAATTAGCTGGCGCGGAACCCCGCTCGGGCAGTTGCCGCTGGCCGGGTCTAGATCAGCTCGTCGGTGTCCCCCATGGGCACGCCGAGCTCGCGCAGCAGGCGCAGTCGCAGCGCGGTCAGCTCCGGGTGGTTCCGGTCCCTGGGGCGCGGCACGTCGACGGTGGCGGAGTAAGCGATCCGCCCGGCGCCGAGCACAAGCACCCGGTCGGCCAGCGCCAGCGCCTCGTCGACGTCATGGGTGACCAGCAGCACCGCGGGCCGGTGGCGCTCCCACAACTGGAGCACCAGCCGGTGCATGGAGATCGTGGTCAGTGCGTCCAGGGCGCTGAACGGCTCGTCAAGCAGGAGCAGCGACGGCGACCTGACCAGCGCGCGGGCCAGCGACACCCGCTGCGCTTCACCGCCCGACAGGGTTAGCGGCCAGGCCGAGATCCGCTCGGTCAGCCCGACCTCATCCAGCGCCCCGGCGGCCACCCGGGTCGCCTCGGGCACGCGCAACCCGAGCGTGACGTTGTCGAGCACCTTCTTCCACGGCACCAGGCGCGGCTCCTGGAAGGCGACCGCGACCGGCTCGGCCACGGCCATCGACCCCGACACCTCCCGGTCCAGCCCGGCCAGCGCGCGCAGCAGGGTGGACTTGCCCGATCCGCTCCGCCCGATCAGGGCGACGAACTCACCGGCCTTGATGTCCAGGCTGAGCCCGTCGAGCACCACCCGGTCCCCGAAACGCTTGCTCAGATCCCGCACGGAGGCGGCGACCTGATCGCTCGCGATGGCCGTCGCGGACGAAGTCGTCCTCGCTGTGCTCACTGCGCGAACTCCCGTCGCCATGCCAGCGCCCTCCGCTCTACCAGCCTGACCACCCCGTCGGCGAGCAGCCCGAGGACCGCGTACATGAACAGGCAGACCATGATGATGTTGTTGGCCAGGAACTCCTCGGCCGTGTTGATCATGAAGCCGAGCCCGGCGTTGGCGTTGATCTGCTCGCCCACGACCAGGGCGAGCAGCGATCCGACCACGCTCAGCCGCAGCCCGGTCAGCGCCGAGGGCAGCGATCCGGGCAGCACCACGTGCCGCACCAACTCCCACCGGGACAGCCCGAGCACGTGTCCGAGCTCGCCGAGCTTGGGGTCCACGCCGCGGATGCCGGCGAACGTGTTGACGTACATGGGGAACAGCGCACCGAGTACCACGATGAGGATCTTGGGCATGTTGCCGATGCCGAACCAGACGATGAACAGCGGCAGCAGCCCGAGCAGCGGGATCGATCGGGCGGCGTTGAGTAGCGGGTCGAAGGCGTACTCGCCGATCCGGCTGAGGCCGCTGGCAACCGCGAGCAGCACCGCGATCGCGACGCCGAGCGAGAGCCCGATGCCCCACCGCTCGGCGGAGACGAGCAGCGACGCCTGCAGCGTCCCGTAGGTCGGTGAGTCCGTCGTCACCAGGGTGTAGGCGGTATGCGCAATGGTTGCGGGCGACGCCAGGCGAGTGGCCGGGAGGACGCCGGTCGCGCTGAGCAACTGCCACACGCCCACCACCGCCAGCAGGCTGATCAGCCTTAGCCAGCCCCGCCCGGGCAGGAATCGGCTGGCTCGCCCGCTGCCAGGATTCGCCCAGACGGGCGCGTCTCGCGTCGCCGAGCGCGAGAGGACTTGTACTGACACCGCCACCTCTTCCGTCGCTGAACAGAGATATCCCATCGTGCCTCCCTAATAAGATAAAGTCAATAGAAATACTAGGAATTTGAGCTGTTGCGAGCTGTAGCTTCGCCGAGTCCCGCAGACCCCCGCGGACCCGGTGGCCGGCGTACTAGGCTCGGCCGCGTGGCGCAGGACATAGCGCAAAGCGTTGCCAGCGAGCCTGCGGGGACGGCGGCGAGGCCGTACCCCCTCCCGACGTCGGCCGGCGTCACCGCGAACATGAAGGCGAACCGGCGCACCGATACCAAGCCGGAGCTCGCGCTCCGCGCCGCCCTGCACGCGCTGGGGTATCGGTACCGTAAGGATTTTCGGCTCGACCTGCCGCTGCGCCGGGTCCGCCCGGACGTCGCGTTCACCCGGCGCAAGGTCGCGGTGTTCGTCGACGGGTGTTTCTGGCACGCCTGCCCGGAGCACGGCTCCAAGCCCAAGAGCAACGAGTGGTACTGGTCGCCCAAGCTGGCCAGGAACGTCGAGCGCGACCGCGCCGCCGATGACGCCCTCGTCCAGGCGGGCTGGACCGTGGTCCGGCTGTGGGAGCACACTCCGCTCCCGGACGCCGTCGCGCTGGTGGTGAACGCCGTGGGCGAGCCAAAGTCGCTACGATGATCGGTCATGCGGGTTTACCTGGCGTCCACGCTGCCGGGCCTGGCCAAGATCCTCGCGGACGGGCAGGTCGGCCCGGCCCCGCTGCGCGCCTTCGCGGTCACCCCGGCCCTGCGTGAGGCCTACGCGAGCGGTGACGACGAGGAGCTCGAGTACGTGGCGATGCTGGCGGCCGCGCGCCAGTCGCTGCGGCTGCTCGACGCCGACACCGGCGCGCCGCGCCGCCGGCTGGCGCTGGCGGCCGACGTCCCCGACGCCGACGTGAGCTGGCACGCGTACGACGACGAGCCGGCCGCGGTCGTGGTCGCCGCCGTGATCCCGGTCACGGCGCTGGCCGCCGGGCACCTCGACGACCCCGGCTCGGCGGCGGACGTGGCCGCCGCCGCCAACGCGATCGCCGCCGCCGACGCGGGCGATGACGACGCGTCCTTTACCGTCGATTCGGCCGAGGCCCACGAGCTTGCCTGGTACGCGACCCAGGAGCTCCAGTACCTGTACTAATAGCTGGAGGCGTGCGATTCATCGGCTTGTGCTGTGGAATATCGACCAGACGCTGCTTGACGTCACCAAGGTCACCCGGGCGGCTTACGCCGAGGCGTTCGCCGAGGTCACCGGTCGGCCGCTGGTTCAACTGCCGCAGATGGTGGGGTACACAGAGCCGGAGATCTTCTTCGACGCGCTCGGCCGCAACGGTGTGAGCCTGCGCGCCGACGGGGACTCGGAACGGCTGCTCGCCCCGTTCGGCTCGGAGTTCGCCACGCGGCTCGCCGCCCGCAAGAAGGAGCTCACCGACCTGGGCGCCCCGATGCCGGGCGCGGCCGAGGCCGTCATCGCCGTGGCCGGCCTGGCGAACGTCGTCCAGTCGGTGCTGACCGGATCGAGTCGCCCGAACGCGATGCTCAAGCTCCGCGCCTTCGGCCTGGACCGGCACCTCGACCTGGCGATCGGAGGCTTCGCGGGCTCCGAGGTCTACCCCAAGGGCGCGCTGCTGCGCGCCGCCCGGCTGCGGGCCGAGGAGAAGTACCGTACGAGCTTCGCCGAGCGGGCGACGATCTACATCGCCGACTCGCCCCGCGACGTGGAGGCGGCCAGGACCGGCGGGGCCACCTCGGTCGCGGTGGCGAGCGGGCGCGCGTCCTCGGCCGAGCTCCGAGA
>DASXHG010000204.1:0-4798 GCA_036488625.1 Solirubrobacteraceae bacterium
GCTCGAGGTCCCCGAGATCGCCGACGGCCTGGTGGAGATCACCGGGGTGGCGCGCGAGCCCGGCTACCGCTCGAAGATCGCCGTCGTCTCTCATGTCGACGGGGTCGATCCGGTCGGGGCCTGCGTCGGCCCGCGCGGCTCTCGCGTGCGGATGGTCGTGTCCGAGTTGCGCGGCGAGAAGATCGACATCATCCCCTACAACGATGAGCCCGCCCGGTTCGTGGCCAAGGCGCTGTCGCCCGCCCGCGTGCGCGAGGTGCTGGTCGATGACGCCGGCAAGCAGGCCACCGTCATCGTCCCTGATGATCAGCTGTCGCTGGCCATCGGCCGCGAGGGCCAGAACGCCCGTCTCGCGGCTCGCCTCACCGGCTGGCGGATCGACATCCGTTCTGAGACCGAGTTCGCGGCTGAGGAGGCCCAGCACGGTTATGAGGAGGAGGACGTCACCGGCGGTCGCTGCGCGGCCATCCTCACCAACGGGCGCCGCTGTCCCAACGCGGCCCTGCCCGGATCGCGCTACTGCGGGATCGAGGCCCACCAGGCCCTGGTCAACCTCGACACCGATCGCGTTGACGGGGCGCCGATGGAGGCCGGGCCGCCGGCTCCCGACATCGCCGGGGCTCCGGCTCCCGATGGCGCGTCAACCGAGGCGACGTAGACTGACAACAGATGAATAAGCGGGTACACGAGATAGCCAAGGAGCGTGGTCTGGCGACCAAGGACGTCCTGGCCCAGCTGCAGGCGGCCGGAGTCCCGGTGCGTGCTTCCTCCTCGTCGGTGGACGAGGAGCTGGCCAAGCGCATCCTGATCAGCACGACGGCCAAGTCCAGCCCGACTCCCGTCCGGGCCGAGACCGCCGGCGCCACCCGTACCCCGCCGCCCGTCCGCCGCGATCCGCGCACGGTCACCGGGGGCAAGGGTCCGCCGCGTGCGATCCCGAAGATTCCCAAGCCCGCTCCCGAGCCCAAGGCGCCGGAGCCGGCCGCGGCCGCGCCGGCGCGTCCCACCCGGGATGAGCCGACCCCCGCCGATGCCGGCGGCAATGGCGCGCGGGGCGGTCAGAGCGATGCTCACAAGCGGCCCACGCGCGACTCGCTGCAGGGCGAACGCGCGCCCGGCAACGCCGGCGGCCGCCGCCGCGTGGTCATCGACAGCCAGGCGTCACGCCGGGCTGCCGGCGGTGGTCCGCCGCAGTCCAATCAGCCCCCGCGGCGCCAGCGTCGCGGACGTCGCCGTCGCGGTGTCTATGACGAAGAGGCCGAATCGCGTCCGTCGCAGACCGCGGTCGCCGAGCCCACGGCGATTCAGATCAACTCCGGCTCCACCGTCAAGGACGTGGCCGAGTACCTGAACGTCGCCGTCCCCGAGGTGATGAAGAAGCTAATGGCGCTGGGCGAGATGAAGACGTTGACCCAGACCCTGTCCGATGAGTCGATCGAGGTCCTGGCCACCGAGCTCGGTAAGGAAGTGGAGATCGTCCACTCCGAGGACGAGACGATCGCCGAGCCGGTCTTCAATGACACCGCCGAGGACCTGGTCGAGCGCGCCCCCGTGGTCACGATCATGGGTCATGTCGATCACGGCAAGACCTCGCTGCTGGACGCCATTCGCCAGACGCAGGTGGCCGCCGGCGAGGCGGGCGGCATCACCCAGCACATCGGCGCCTACCAGGTCGACCACGCCGGCAAGAAGATCACCTTCCTCGATACCCCGGGTCACGAGGCCTTCACGGCCATGCGCGCCCGCGGCGCCAAGGCGACCGACATTGCGGTCATCGTTGTCGCCGCCGACGACGGCGTAAAGCCCCAGACCCAGGAGGCCGTCGATCACGCCAAGGACGCCGGTGTCCCGATGCTGGTCGCGGTCAACAAGGTCGACAAGGAGGGCGCGCAGCCCGACCGTGTCCGCACCGAGATGACGGCCCTGGGGCTGCAGCCTGTGGAGTGGGGCGGCGACACCGAGTTCGTCGACGTCTCCGCCAAGACGCGCCAGGGGCTTGACGATCTGCTCGAGACGATCACGGTCATGGCCGAGGTCGAGGAGCTCCGCGCCAACCCTGACGCCGCCGCGTCGGGCACGGTGATCGAATCCAAGCTCGATCCGGGCCGCGGCCCCGTCGTCTCGATCCTCGTCAGCCGCGGCACGCTCGAGGTCGGGGATGCGCTCGTGGCCGGAGCCCAGTGGGGCCGGGTCCGGGCCATGCACGACTACATGGGTCAGCGCATCGCCCAGGCGCTGCCCGGTGAGCCGGTCGAGGTGCTCGGCTTCAACGGCGTCCCCGAGGCCGGCGAGCACGTTCGCGTCGTAGACCACGAGCGCCGCGCCCGGCAGCTCGCGGGCGAGCGCGAGACCCGTCTGAAGGCCGAGTCTCTGGCTCGCGTCGGCAGCGGCAAGCGCGTCTCGCTGGAGAACATCTTCGGCTCCGACCTGCAGGAGCTCAACCTGCTCCTGAAGGCCGACGTGGCCGGCAGCCTCGAGGCGATCGAGGACGAGATCGCCAAGCTGCCTCAGGACGAGGTCTCGGTCAACGTCATCCGCCGCGCCGTGGGTGCCGTCACCGAGTCAGACGTCATGCTGGCCTCCGCCTCCGACGCCGTCATCCTCTCCTTCAACGTTCGGCCGGTCGGCGACGCGCGCGCCGTGGCCGACCGTGAGGGCGTCGAGATCCGCCACTACTCGGTCATCTACCGCGCCATCGACGAGCTGCGCAGCGCCATGCGGGGCATGCTCGCTCCCGAGGAGGTCGAGGAGGCGCTCGGCTCGGCCGAGGTCCGCCAGATCTTCCGCGCCTCCCGCGTGGGCACGATCGCCGGCTCGCATGTCACCGAGGGCAAGATCACGCGCGGCGACAAGGTTCGCCTGGTCCGCGACGGCACCGTCATCTATGACGGTGAAATCGCCAGCCTGCGACGTTTCAATGAGGACGCCCGGGAGGTCGCGGCCGGATTTGACTGCGGCATCGTGCTCCGCGACTACGCCGACGTCAAGGAGGGCGACGTGCTCGAGACCTACGCCACCCGGCAGGTTGAGCGCGAGCTCACCTAGGTCCCGCAGCCGTGATGACTCACGGCGGATTTGTCGAAGTCTTTGTGATCGAGCTGCATTTCGCCGACGTGCACGACCTGAAGGGAAAGCGCAAGGAGCTGGCCTCCATCAAGGCCCAGCTGCGCACCCGGCTGGGTGCGGCCGTGTCCGAGACCGACCACCAGGATCTCTGGCAGCGGGCCACCCTGACCGCCGCCCTGACCGGCGGCAGCCTGCACCGTCTCCGCGCCGCCGGCGACGAGCTCGAGCGCTGGGTGCTGGGTCGCTGTCCCGACGGTGCCCACGTCAGCCGGCTCACCGCGTCGGTCGAGGATCTGGCGGGATGACCGGGAAGCCCGAACGACCCCGCCGCAACCACTAGGATGCCCGGTGGCCGGATGCGGCGAGTGGACGAGGCGATGCGCGCCGTCCTCAGTTCCGCGATCGCCTCAGACCTCAAAGACCCCCGCGTGGGATTCGTGACTGTTACCGGAGTCAAGACCAGCCCTGATCTGCGCCACGCTCGCGTGTACGTGAGCGTGCTCGGCACCGACTCCGAACGCGAGGAGAGCATGACCGGGCTGCGCTCCGCCCACGGGTACCTGCAGCGTCGCGTGGCCTCTGAGTTGACGCTCAAGCACACCCCGTCGCTGGCCTTCGAATACGACGAGTCGGTCGACCGGGGACTGCGCATCAACGAGCTGCTTGACACCGAGGCCAAGCCGGGCGATGAGCATGCTGACCGGTAACGGCAACCGTTCCGATCGCGAGCTGACCCTGGCCGAGCTGGGCGAGGCCGAGGAGCTCATCGTGATCACGCACGAGAACCCCGACGGGGATGCGATCGGCTCACTGGTGGCCATGCAGGGGATCCTCAGCGCGCTGGGCAAGGACTGCCTGATGTTCATCTCCCCTGAGGATCTGCCCCTGCCCGAGGAGTACCGCTTTCTCCCCCTCGAGGGCCTGGTCTCCGCGCCGCCGGAGGACCTCGATCAGCGGACCGTGGTCTTCCTCGACTGCGGCAACCTCGACCGCAATCCGGCCGAGGCCTTCCGCCCCGGCGGACGGGATCGGTCCCACATCCTCAACATCGACCACCATCACGACAACACCCGCTTCGGAACGGTCAACCTGGTTCGGCCCGAAGCGTCGTGCACGGCGGAGATCGTCTGGGACCTGATGCGCGCGCTCGGCGTCACGCCGACGCTGACCGTGGCCGAGGCGCTGTACGTCGGGCTGATCACCGACACCGGACGCTTCATGTACGAGAACACTGGGGAACGGGCCCACCGGATGGCCGCCGAGCTGATCGAGGTTGGGGTCGAGCCCAATTCCATCTACCGGCAGGTGTACGAGAACGTCCCCTACGGCAAGCTGGCGCTGCTGGCCCGGGGGCTGGCCAAGGTCGAGCGCTACGACTCGGGCCGGCTCACGGTCACCGAACTGAGCGCCGAGGACTTTGCCGCCGCGGGCGCGGCCGAAAGTTACTCCGAGGGCGTCATCGACCACCTCCGGGCCGTCCAGGGCACGTTCGTGGCTGCGCTGGTCCGCGACCGGATCACCGCGGAGGGTCAGCCCGAGCGCAAGGTCTCGCTGCGCTCGAGCAACGATCAGATCGATGTCTCGGCCATCGCCCGCGTTCAGGGTGGGGGCGGACACCCCCAGGCGGCCGGGTTTGGCACCCAGATGGGTTGGAACGAGCTGATGGATTTTCTGCGCCGCGAGATCGCGGCTCAGCTGCCAACCGGCTGACTCAGCCCTCCCTGGCCGCCAT
>DASXHG010000215.1:0-5108 GCA_036488625.1 Solirubrobacteraceae bacterium
GCCCCGCAGAAGTACATGAGCAGGGCGTCGCGCCCATGGCGCTCCAGGGCCTCGTGGAGCACGAACACGTTGCCCACCGACTTGGACATCTTGTCGCTGTCGAGCCGGACCATCCCGTTGTGCATCCAGATCTGGGCCAGCGGCTCGCCGCGGGCGGCGGTCGTCTGGGCGGACTCGTTCTCGTGGTGGGGAAACAGCAGATCGCTGCCGCCGCCGTGGATCTCGAAGTCGACCCCGAGCAGATCCTCGGCCATGGCCGAGCACTCGATGTGCCATCCGGGGCGCCCGGCGCCCCAGGGGGCCTCCCAGAATGTGTCCTCATCAGGCTTATGGGCCTTCCAGAGGGCGAAATCCAGTGGATCGCGCTTCAGCTGGGCGCCTTGGACCCCCTCGCCCTGGTCCATGTGGTTTATGTCGCGATGGGATAGTTCGCCGTACTTCGGGTAGGAACGGACGGAAAAGTAGACGTCCCCGTCCGCTTCGTACGCGTGTCCCCCCGCTATCAACTGCTCTATCAAGGCCACTATCGGGCCGATCGTCTGGCTGGCGAGCGGCTCGTGGTCGGGCCGGCCCAGGTCGAGGGCGTCGGTGTCGGCCACGTAGGCAGCGGTCATGTCGCGGGCCAGATCGGCGCTCCTGACCCCCGCAGCCTGGGCCGAGGCGTAGATCTTGTCATTGACATCCGTGACATTTGCCACAAAATTAACCTGGTAGCCCTGGCTGAGGAGAAATCGCCTCAGCAGGGAGAAGACCACAAAGGGTCGGGCGTTGCCGACATGGATGCGGCCGTAGACAGTGGGGCCACAGGCGTAGATTCGAATCAGCTGACCGCCGGCTGGGACCAGTTCCTGGAGCTCGCCGGTTCGCGTGTCATGCAGGAAGATCTTGCGCACGATCCGGCAACCCTAGCCCTTCGTGCTCGACGCCCGAGGCCC
This sequence comes from Solirubrobacteraceae bacterium, assembly GCA_036488625.1. Lineage (GTDB taxonomy): Bacteria > Actinomycetota > Thermoleophilia > Solirubrobacterales > Solirubrobacteraceae > Palsa-465. The sequence continues at coordinate 936 of DASXHG010000215.1, forward strand.
GCGGTGGCGCCGGCGTGCGCGCCAGCAATCCGGGGCGGTCGGTAGCTTGCCCGACGTGTCCCCCCGTTCGCTGGCTACGGAACGTCTGGAGGCGGTCCGTGCGGCATTCCGGTCACTGCCCGAGCGTTACCTGGGCGCGGACCCGAGCTTTGACGCCACCTACCACATCAAGCTCGGGAATCTCGGGCACACATGGGAGGTTCGCTGCACCCCGCACACAGCGCGCGTGCGCGAGGGCGCGACCCGGCGCCGGCCGGACGTCACGATCGAGACCGATGCCGCCACGTGGCTGGCGCTGCGCCAGGGTGAGCTCTCCGGCATCGAGGCCTTCGAACGCCGCCAGCTCAGCCTCCGCGGCAATCTGGACCACGCCATCGCCTTCGAGGGCCTGTTCCGGCTTCCCGGGGGGCGCCCCCCGTTGCTGCGAATCCACGAGGTCCGGACGGGTCGCCATTGCATCTCGACGATGACGATGGGCCACGGGCCTGACGTCCTGCTCCTGCACGGCCTGGGCGGCACTCGGGCCTCGCTGTTTCAGACTGCCGCCGCCCTGGGCCAGCGCTACCGGGTCCACGCTCCCGATCTCCCCGGCTTCGGATCCTCGGGCAAGCCCGCCCGCGGGGCGTACAACGCTCGCTGGTTCGCCGAGGCGATGCTGGGCTTCATGGACGAGCAGAACATCTCCACCGCTCACATCGTCGGTAACTCGATGGGCGGCCGAATCGCCCTCGAGATGGGCATGATCGCGCCCGAGCGGGTCCGCGGCCTCGGCCTACTGTGCCCGGCCGTGGCCTGGGTCAAGCGCGGGCTTCATCCCCTCGTCCGGCTGCTGCGACCCGAGTTTGGCCTGCTGCCCCACGGGTTTTCCCGCGGCACCGTCTCCTCGCAGTTCTCAAGCATGCTCTGCGACCAGGATCTGATCGACCCGGCGGTGGCCGAGGTGATGGTCGACGAATTCCGCCGCATCTACCAGTCCGCCGGGGCCCGGCTGGCCTTCCTCGCGTCGGCCCGGAATATCTATCTCGAGGCGCCGTTCGGCCGCCGCGGCTTCTATCCCCGGCTGAGCGAGCTCGATCGCCCGACGCTCTTCATGTGGGGCAGCCACGATCGCCTGATTCCCGCCGGGTTCAGCCGTCACGTGGCCGAATGGCTGCCCAGCGCAGAACAGGTCACCCTCGATCAGTGCGGGCACATACCGCAGGTCGAGCGCCCCGAGGAGACCAACGAGCGGCTGCTGGACTTCTTCACTCGCGTGGAGGCGCTGGAGCGCGGCGGTCGACCGCCCCAGGCCCAATCGCTCGACGGCGAGCCCAAGCGCCAGCGCGCCGGTGACGGTCGAGCGGCCCGGCTCGGGCCGATCGACGAGGCCGCCTGATCCTCTGCGCCGCCGGTCAGCCGTAGAATCACGACATGGCCGTCGCCGATAAAGCGCGCAGCAACGGTCATCTGACCGAGGAGAGCCACGAGGCAGAGGGCGGGGGCGGCTCCCGCGGCTCCCTGGTTGGCCGCGCGTTGCGCGAAGTCGCCTCGCAGGCCCAGCGCCGCATCCCGCGCGCTGATCTCGACGAGCGCGACCCCGACTTCATCCGCGAGCGGCTCCCGCTGATGTGGATGCTGGCCAGCCTCTGGTACCGAGGCGAGGTCCGGGGCTTGGGCAACGTCCCTGATTCGGGGCCCGTCCTCCTGGTCGGCAACCACTCGGGGGGCAACATGACCCCGGACACGCTCGTCTTCACGCTGGCCTTCAATACCTACTTCGGCGTCGAGCGCGCCTTCTACCAGCTGGCTCACAACCTGGTTCTCTCGATGCCGGGACTGGGCTCGCTGCGCAAGTTCGGCACCGTCGCGGCCTCTCCGCGGAACGCCGAGAAGGCGCTCGAGTCGGGGGCTGCCCTGCTCGTCTACCCGGGGGGCGACTACGAGGTCCACCGTCCCACCTGGGAGCGCAACCACGTCGACTTCGCCGGGCGCAAGGGCTTTATTCGCCTGGCCCTGGAGCAGAACGTGCCGATCGTGCCCGTGGTCTCGATCGGCGGCCAGGAGACAGCCATATTCCTCACTCGCGGCGAGCGACTGGCGCGCCTGTTTGCCCTTGACCGCCTGTTCCGCCTCAAGGTGCTGCCGATCTCGCTGGCGCTCCCCTGGGTTCTGAACGTCGGGGACATGCTCGGGCACATCCCGCTGCCGGCCAAGATCACCGTCGAGACGCTGCCCCCGATCGACCTGCGTGAGGAGTTCGGCCCCGAGCCCGACCTGGACGACGTCTATAACCACATCGTCGGTCTCATGCAGGACACCCTGGAGGCCCTCGCCGCCGAGCGGCGCCTGCCGGTGCTCGGGTGAGAGCCAGCGCCCGGATCAGCATCGCCGCACCGATGGAGGCGGTCTGGTCGGTCGTCTCCGACCCCGAGCAGATGCTCAGCTTCATGACCGGGGTGACCCGCTGGGAGGTGGAGAGCGACGAGCCGACCGGCCTCGGCGCTCGCTACCGGATGCTCATGCGGGTCGGTTCGGCGGAGATCGGCGGCCTGATCGAGATCGTCGAGTGGGAGCCGCCGCGCGAGCTGGCCTGGACCTCGATCACCGGAATTGACCAGAAGGGGCGTTGGCGGCTGCGGCCCGCACCCGGCGGGCGCACCAGCGCCGAGATCCGCCTCGCCTACGGCGTCGCCGGGTCAGGACTGGCCGGCTGGGTGGCCGAGAAGATCGCCGCTCCCGTCGTCACCTCAAACCTGCGCTCGAGCTGCCGCCAGCTGGCCCGTCTGATCGATCACGAGCAGACCCGCCAGCGCGTCGCCGCCCGCCGGGCGGAGACGACCGGCGCGGGCTGACCCGGACTGGCCGTCCGTCCTCCTTCGATGCCCGCCGTGGGCGCGACGGGGCCGTCGGGGTCGAAAACCCCGCCATAGATTCCGGTTTTCGACCCACTCCGGGCGGAGGACCGCCGGAGAAGGCGTAAATCAGCCTCTCGGGCCGGCCTCAAGCGACCGGACCGACGGTCGCCTCAACCGACCGGACCGACAGTGGCCACGGCCAGGGCGGCCACCCCCTCCTCGCGGCCGATGAAGCCCATCCCCTCCCCGCGCGTGGCCTTGACGCTCACGTGGCCGGGGTCGATCCCGAGCGCCTCGGCCAGCCGGGCTCGGATCTCCGTCTTGGCCGGGCCAAGCTTGGGCCGCTCCATCATGACCGTGGCGTCGACGTGCACGGGCGCGAAGCGCGCCTGGGCCAGCAGGTCGATCGTCGCTCGCAGCAGCGCGAGGGAATCGGCGTCCTTGTAGCGCGGGTCGGTGTCCGGGAAGTGCTCGCCGATGTCGCCGAGCGCCGCCGCGCCGAGCAGCGCGTCGATCACGGCGTGGGTGAGCACGTCGGCATCGGAGTGGCCGTCGAGGCCGCGGTCGTGCTCGATGTGCACGCCGCCGATGATCAGGGGCCGTCCCGCCGTCAGGCGATGGCAGTCATAGCCGATCCCGCTCGTCGTGGTCACGGCGCACCGCCGGCGGCGGCGAGGCGCTCGGACAGCAGCAGCTCGGCGATTCGCAGATCCTCGGCGGTGGTGATCTTCATGTTGGCCGGCTCGGAGCCCACGATCCGGACCACGCCGCCGCTGCGCTCGACCAGCCACGCGTCATCGGTGGCCCGAGCCAGGTCCTCAGCGTTACCCGACAGCGCGCGCTCGAGTGCGGCCCGCCGGAAGACCTGCGGGGTCTGAACCGCCCACAGACGGGAGCGGTCAAGCGTGCGGGCGACGGTGCGGCCATCGGGCCCCACCTCCTTGATCGTGTCGGTGACCGCCGCGGCGGCGATCACGGCATCGGCCTCGTAGCGCTCGATCTCCTCCAGCGCCTGCGTAAACAGCTGCGGCGAGGCCAGCGGACGCGCGGCGTCGTGGACCACGATCGGATCGCCGTCGCCACAGGCGGACAGCGCCGCGCGGACCGAGTGTGAGCGGTGCTCTCCCCCGGCCACCGCGACGGTGCCCTCGGGGGCCTGGTCGAGCATCTCGGCCGGCAGCGCGATCACGATCTCGTCGATACCGGCGACGGCCCGCAGGGCGGCCACGCTCCACTCGAGCATCGGCCGCCCACAAAGCGGGACGAGCGCCTTGGGCCGACCGTACCCAAGGCGCTCGCCACGTCCCGCGGCCACGATCAGCGCGACCGCCATGCCGGT
>DASXHG010000175.1:0-5897 GCA_036488625.1 Solirubrobacteraceae bacterium
CACCGGCCTGAGTGCATCGCTCTTGCATTCTCCCTGTGGTTCACCTCCAACTCGAGCGACGAGGAGTGCAGCGATTTGCCCAAGCAAAGCCAGAAGCCCAGTCCAGCGCGTGAAGCACCGGGGCCGGGGCGTTCGACATCCGGGGCCGCCTTCAACGACCTTCGCAACGAGGTCGCACGGCGTCATGAGCTGGCCCATAAGGAAGCCCGCAAGCGCCGGCAGGCGCGCGAGCGCGAGCAGATTTTGCGCCGCGGCGACCCGGACTTCTAGGTCCGGGCGGTCACCAGGGACCTAAGCGTTGGCCGCCGGTGCGGCCGGCGCTCGCTCGTGCCCGGATGCGGCCCTTTGAGCGCGCGCGTCCTTCACGAACCCGGCCGCGAACCCGACTGAGCGCTTGCTGCAGCGGACTGTGAGGTTGCGAGTTGAGTTGTCCGGCTCGCATCCGGACCAGCTCGAGCAGCTCACGGGTGGCGACGAACGGATCAGCGACCGCGCTGCCGTCGCGCAGCGAAAGCGCGACGACCGGTCGCTGGTTCAGCTCTCCGATCAGCGTTGCTCCGGCAGGCGCGGCTGCGGAATCGAGCGCGGCGAGACGTTCGATCGCGAGCCGATCGCCGGCGGTCGACAAGCGAATGATCACCGGATCCGAGGAGTTGGTGCGGGTGAGTGAGTTCCCAACGACGTTGTTCATGGCGTCAGCTCCGAAAGTTCTGCGGTCTTCATGCGGCATGGTTCGATGATCGGCTAAGGCGCCGCCGCCGACATCGGGAGAATGGTGCGTAGTTCGGAGCTTCACCCCTTACCGCGGGGGCGCTGAGTAAGGCCTCCCCGCCGGCGCTGAGTAAGGCCTCGCCGGGGGCGCTACGAGAGCGTCGCGAGCCCGCGCTCGAGCGCTTGTGAGATGAGCGTGAAGTGCTCTGTCTGGATCGTCAACGGCGGAGAGATGGCGATCGCGCCGCCCAGCGGCCGGACGAGCACCCCCTCCTGGCGCGCAGCCATGACGACGCGGGTGACGGCATCGGGGTGTTGGGCGAGTATCTCGTCGGTCAGTGCGACCGCCGCCAGAAGTCCCACGCCACCGCGTACCTCGGACACGGCGTGATGGTCGGCAAGCGGTGTCAGCGCGTCCAGGAGCACGCCCTCCAGCTGGCCACCGCGTTCGATCAAGCGATCACGCCCCAGCAGCGCGATGTTGGCCAGAGCTGCGGCGCAGCAGGTCGCGTGCGCGGCGTAGGTTGGGCCGTGGCGGAGTACCGGGCCGCCGGGTTCGCCCCAGAACGGATCGGCGATCTCGTCGGCCACGACCACGCCGCCGAGCGGGAGGTAGCCACTCGTGACCCCTTTTGCGAACACGATCATCGCCGGCTCGACGCGCCACCGCTCGATTCCATACCAGGTCCCCAAGCGACCGAACCCACAGATGACCGAATCGATCACGAGCAACACCCCGGTCCGCTCACACAGCGAGGCGAGTCCCTCGATGTAGCCCGGCAGCGGCGGATACACACCACCGGCACCGATCACCGGCTCGACGAACACGGCGGCCACACGCTCCGCGCCGGCGCTCTCGATCGCGGCCTCCATCGACTCCAGCGAATCATGAGGCACCTGAACGGTCTCGACCTGGGGTCCGAAGCCCTCGCGGTTGGCCGAGATACCGCCGAGGGCGGTCCCGAAGCCGTGCGTACCGTGATAACCGGCGGTGCGGCTGATCAGCAGCGTCCGCTCCGGTTGCCCGACCTCGTACCAGTAGCGACGGGCGAGCTTGGCGGCCGTATCGATCGCATCGCCTCCGCCCGACCCGAGGAACACCCGTGACGGCATCGGCGCCAGATCGGCCAGCGTCGCGGCGAGCTCGAGCGCGGGCGGGTTCGCGAAATCACCGAACGCGGAGTAGGCCTCGAGCCGGGACATCTGGGTCGCCACCGCGGCGGCGATCTCCGGGCGCCCGTGACCGACATTCGCGTACCACAGGCTGGCGGTTGCGTCGAGGTAGCGTCGCCCATCGCTGTCCCACACCCAGACGTCGTCGCCGCGTTCGATCACGAGCTCGCCTCGACGGACCGAACCCATGTCGGCGAATGGGTGCCACAGCCGCGTCTCCTCGCCGGTCGCCATCAAATCGCACCCTACCCCTGCCTCGCCCGCCTCGTCGGCCAAGCCTGCGGCCGACCGCACTCCATGAGGCTCACTAATCAGTCGGCCGGGGCGAGGCCGCCCACCTCGCCCGGCCAACCTGCGTCTATGGCGTTACCGCGGCCTGTGGCTCGGCGCTGGTGGTGCGGGGTGTGCTGTCAGCGTCACCCTGCAGATCGGACTCGATCTCCTCCAGGCTGCGACCCTTGGTCTCGGTGACGAAGAACATCACGAACAGTCCGGCGAGGATGCCCAGGCCCGCGTAACCCAGGAACACCGTTCCTGCCCCGAGGCTTTTCAGCAACGGTGGGAAGGTCTGAGAAACCAGGAAGTTTGCCGCCCAGTTACCAAACACCGCCACACCCATGGCCGTGCCACGGACGCTCAACGGCAACACCTCGGGAATCATCACCCACACCACTGGGCCCCAGGTGGCTGCGAACGAGGCAATGAATGTGCCCAGACATACGAGCGTGATGACTGCCGCTGGATCACCGGGGTGGTGAGGTGTCGCGAGCACCGAAAGCGATACGCCCAGGACAACCAGACTGCCGACCATGCCTGCCACGCCGGCTAGCAGCATCGGCTTGCGTCCCACCCTGTCAATGATCCGGATGGCAATCACCGTCATGGCGACATTGACCACGCCGATGATCAGGTTGGCGTAGATCGCACTCGTCTTTGCGAAGCCGACATTAGTCAGGGTCGTAGGTGCGTAGTAAATGATCGTGTTGATTCCGACCAGCTGCTGGAATACGGCCAGCCCGGTCGCGACAAGCAGTGCCGGGCGTACCCACTTCGCGCGCCACAGCGCGCGCAGGCCGGACCCGCCCTCTTCCTCCTGTTCAACCTCTTGGATCTCGCCGATGCGCTCCTGCGGGGGTTCATCTCCGGGCAGGTCCTCCAGGACCTCACGCGCCGCCTCCTCTTCACCGGTGTGGACCAGATACCGCGGCGTCTCCGGCATCAAGAGCATCCCCACCAGAAGGATCAGCGACGGGACCGCAGCCAGTCCGAGCATCAATCGCCAGTTCTCGGAAGAGGCAAGGATCGCGTTGACAATGAAGGCGGCCAGGATGCCGGCGACGATCATCAGCTGATTCAGTCCCGCAATCGCCCCGCGGATCTCGGTTGGCGCGATCTCTGACAGGTACAGCGGTACCACGAGCGCGGCCGACCCAACTGCCAGTCCGATGATGAAACGCGCCGCTATGAGCACCCACACGGTCGGCGAAGCCGCCGCCAGCAGCGCACCTACGGTGAATATGACGGCCGCGATGATGATCAGCAGCCTGCGGCCGAGTCGATCCGACAGCCGGCCGGCAAACGCAGCGCCGATCATCGCGCCGAGCAGCAGGCTGGCGACGATCGCGCCTTGCAAAAACGGAGTCAACTTGAAGGCATTGGGGATGAACAACAAGGCGCCTGAAATGACGCCTGTGTCGTAACCGAACAGCACGCCTCCCAAAGCCCCGAAGAAATAGATCGTGCGTCCAGTGGGCCGTAGCGCGTGCATGGTTCCTCCCTCGCTCAGCGTAACCTTGTGCCCTGTGTTTCAAGGCTTTCCCCGCTGGCTTTTTTGGAAACACGCGACCTTCACTCCGACCGTCCTTAACCGTTCGCTGAGCCGGGCTGCGCTGTACAGGTGAAGGTCGTCAAGCCACCTGCTGCTCGAGTTTGGAGGTGAGCTCTGGGGGAGGGCTCGATCCGTCGTCAATGGCGAGGTCGGGCCGGGGCGGTTGGGGTGTCCGCAGCAGCGCCAGCGGCGTGGGCGGTCCTCCCCAGCGCGCCGGCCGTTGTCCGGCGGTCAGGCTGGCGTCACCCGGGATAGATGCGACGCTTGACCGCCTTGGCGACCGGCCGGGGGAGCACCTCGAGGGCTCGTAGGGCGTGCGGCAGGGCACGCAGCCGCAGCCCGCTGTAGACGCTCGGGATCACCACGTCGATCAGATGTGGCCCCGGTTCGGCGACGGCACGGGCGAGCTCATCGCTCAGCTTCTCGCCTGAGTCGACGCGAACGGCCGGAACACCCATGCCTTTGGCCAGCGAGACGAAGTCGAGGTCGGGTCCGGCGAGGTCGAGCTGAGACATCGCCTTCGCCCCGGGGCGCTGGGCATCGACACGCTCGAGCTCGATATTGAGGATCGCGTAGGAACGGTTGTTGAAGATGATGACCGTGACGTCGAGCTGCTCGCGAGCCATCGTCCACAGGGACTGGATCGTGTACATCGCCGAGCCGTCCCCCTCCAGCGCGAACACCGGTCGCCCTGGACAGGCCACCGCGGCACCGACCGCAACCGGGAGGCCCTGGCCGATCGCGCCCCCGGTGAGCGTCAGCACGTCATGGCGCGGCGCCCCGGCCGTGTGGGGAGACAGGGTTAGGCCGGAGGTCTGCGCCTCATCCGAGATGATCGCGCCCTCGGGCAGCACGGCGCCGATGGCCTGGCAGACCTTGTCCGCGTTGAGCTCGCCGGTCGGGAGTTGCGGGCGCACGGGGTCCTGGACGATCGGTCGGCCGTTGCCGGCGTCCAGCGCGTCGACCAGCGCCTGCAGGCTCCCCAGCGCGTCGTCGGCCGGGCCCGCGAGCTCGTGGACCTCACAGCCGTCTGGAACCAAGTAGCTCTTCTTGCCTGGGTAGGCAAAGAACGACACAGGATCCTTGGCGTCGACCAGCACCAGGTGCTTGAGCCCCGCCAGCTGCACCGACGCAAGCTCGGCGAGGTACGCGAGCCGCTCAATCGGCGGGACGCCGGCGCCGCGCTCCAGCCTGGTCGGGAAGACCTCGGCGTAGAGCGTGGTTCCGGTCGCCGCGGCGATCCGGCTCGCGCTCACCAGGCCCGGCTCGCGCAGCGCGCGTCCGCCGAGGAGAATCGCCGTATCGCCACGACCGCGTAGCGCCTTCGCGACCCGGTCGACCACGTCGGCCGACGCGGCCGGGGGCGTCACGACCGGGCGGGCCGGAGCGGGCTCGGCCCCGTCTCCCCAAGACACGTCGGCGGGCAAAATCAGCGTCGCGACCTGGCCGGGGGGGCCGACCGCCGCGGCGATCGCCTCGGCGGCGTCACCCGGGAGCTCCGGCGTGCTCTGCGACGTTCGCACCCAGCTCGAGACGTTTCGCGCGACCGTCTCGATGTCTGACTGAAGTTGCGCGTCATATCGCGCGTGGTACGTCGCGTGATCCCCGACGATGTTGACGATCGGGACCTTCCCCTTGCGGGCGTTGTGCAGGTTCGCCAAGCCGTTGCCCAACCCAGGACCGAGGTGCAGCAGCGTCGCGGCGGGCTTGTCCGCCATCCGCGCGTATCCATCGGCAGCGCCTGTCGCCACGCCTTCGAACAACACCAGGACCGCCCGCATGTCCGGCGCGGAGTCAAGAGCAGCGACGAAATGCATTTCCGACGTGCCCGGGTTCGCGAAGCACGTCGTCACGCCTCCGTTCACCAGTGTCCCCATCAACGCCTGAGCACCGTTTGGCATCAGCTCCCGCTCCTTTGCCTCATGTCATCACGATTCATCGCGCCTAGGGTTTTCCGCTAGCTCGGCCGCTGGGCCGGCCGGGAGCCTACGGCACGGACCCTCATCCACCGAGCCGGGCGGAGGGTCGACTGCGCCTGGCGCACGAACTCAGGCGAGCGTCGGTGGCGTGTCGGCGATACCGTGCCCGCATGCTTGACACGCGCGAGGTGGACGTGGTGGTGGTCGGCGCCGGGCTGGCGGGGCTCGTCACCACGTTGCAGCTGCTCGAACGCTGCGAGGCGCGG
>DASXHG010000325.1:0-6049 GCA_036488625.1 Solirubrobacteraceae bacterium
CCGCAGCCGCGGCTTGACCAGCTCCAGGTACCAGTCGCACAGTTCGGCGTAGATGAAGTCGTAGACCCCGAGCGCGGCGTGCGAGAAGTCATAGCGCTCGATCCGCTCGCCGACCTCGGTCCGGGCCCGCTCCAGACGGGAGAGGATCCAGCGATCCTCGATCGCGCTGGGCGCGATGGCCGCCCGTATATCCGCCCCCGGCCCCCCCACGCCGAGCAGGATCAGCCGGGCCGCGTTCCACAGCTTGTTGGTCAGCTGCTGGCCCTGGGCGAGCTTGTCCTCGCTGAACCGCACGTCCTGGCCCGACGACATCGCCAGCAGCCCCCAGCGCAGCGCGTCGGCGCCGTAGGGCGGAAAGTCGCCCGGCGGCTTGCCGTCCGTGGCAAACACCGGCGGCCGCGGGCCGCCCTGGATCAGGTCCAGGGGATCGATCCCGGTCCCGAGCGACTTGGACATCCGTCGCCCGTCCGGCGCCTGGATGATCGAGTGCACGTAGACGTCGGAGAAGGGGATCTCGCCCGTGAACTCAAGCCCCATCATGATCATCCGCGCCACCCACAGGAACACGATGTCGCGGGCGGTGACGAGCACGTCGGTCGGGTAGAAGGCCCTCAGCTCGGGCGTGTCGTCGGGCCAGCCGAGCGTGGCGAACGGCCACAGCGCGCTGGAGAACCACGTGTCGAGCACGTCGGGGTCGCGCGTCCATCCCTCGCCCTTGGGGGGATTTACGCCGACGTAGGTCTCGGTGTCGCGGTAGTAGACCGGCAGCCGGTGGCCCCACCACAGCTGGCGTGAGATGCACCAGGGTCGGATGTTCTCCATCCAGTCCAGGTACACGCGCGTGTGGTTCTCGGGATGGAACTTGACCTGACCGCTGGTCACGACCTCGATCGCCGGTCGCGCGAGCTCATCCATGCGCATGAACCACTGCAGCGAGATCAGCGGCTCGATCCGCTGGCCCGAGCGCTGGGAGAAGGGCACGTCGTGGACATAGGGCTCGGTGCGGGCGATCAGTCCCTGATCGTCGAGCTCCTTGACCACCGCCTGCTGGGCCTCGGCGACCGTCATCCCGCGGAAGCGCTCCGGGGCCTCGCCGCTGATCCGCCCGTCCTCGCCGATCACCTGGGGCTGGGCGAGCCCGTGTCGGCGGCCGATGTCGAAGTCGTTGGCGTCGTGAGCGGGGGTGATCTTCAGCGCCCCGGTCCCGAACTCGGGGCGCACGTACTCGTCGGCGACGATCCGTAGCTTGCGCCCGACCAGGGGCAGAATCGCCGTCTCGCCGATGAGCCGGCGGTAGCGCTCGTCCTCGGGGTGGACGGCGATCGCGGTGTCAGCGAGCATCGTCTCGGGCCGCACCGTGGCCACCGTGATCGCGCCCGAGCCCGAGGCCAGCGGGTAGTCGATGTAGTACAGGGTGTCGGTGACCTCGATCTGCTCGACCTCGAGGTCGGAGATCGCCGAGCCGGTGCCCGGATCCCAGTTGACCATGTAGCGGTCGCGGTAGATGAAGCCCTTCTCGTACAGGGCGACGAACACCTTCAGGACCGCGTCGGCGTATGCCTCGTCAAGCGTGAAGCGCTCCTCGGCGTAGTCGCACGACGCTCCCAGACGCTTGAGCTGCTCGATGATCGTGCCGCCGTGCTCTTGGCGCCACTCCCAGACCCGCTGTTCGAAGCGAGCGCGGCCCATCTCAGTGCGGCTCGTGCCCTCCTGCTCGACGGCGCGCTCGACCTGCATCTGCGTCGCGATCCCGGCGTGATCGGTGCCCACGATCCACTTCGTGCGCTGTCCGCGCATCCGGTGATAGCGGATCAGGGTGTCCATGATCGTGTCTTGGAAGGCGTGGCCCATGTGGAGCACGCCGGTGACGTTCGGCGGCGGGATGGCGATCGAGTAGTTGTCCTGCGCCGTGCCCTCGGGAGCGGGGTGAAAAAGCCCCGATTGCAGCCACTTCTGGGCGATCCGGGGCTCGACGTCAGCCGGGTCGTAGCGAGTTGTGGACGCGAGGTCGGCCATCGGATGGAGAGTGTAGGTCGGCGCCTACCAACTCCGACTCGTGGACGGTCTGCGGTCCGGCCGGCGGCCGGACGGGCGCTGACTCAGGCGGCGGCTTCGTTCTCGTCCGGCGCGGCCACGGTGACCAGCGTCGGAGCGGTGTTCTTCTCGATCGTCTCGCGCGTGACCACGCACTTGCGGACGTCGCGCCGGGAGGGGAGCTCGAACTGGACCTCGAGCAGCACCTCCTCGATGATCGAGCGCAGCCCGCGGGCGCCGGTCTCGCGCTCGAGTGCCTTGTTGGCGATCGAGGACAGCGCCTCGTCGGCGAACACGAGCTCGATGCCGTCGAACTGGAAGAAGCGCTGGAACTGCTTGACGAGCGCGTTACGGGGCTCGGTGAGGATCTCCATGAGCTCGTCACGGGAGAGCTGGTGGATGGCCGACATAACGGGCAGACGGCCGATGAACTCCGGGATCAGCCCGTACTGGATGAGATCCTCCGGCAGGCAGTGCTCGAACATCTGGCCAAGGTCGCGCTGCTCCTTGGTCTGGATGGTGGCCCCGAAGCCGACGCCCTGATGGCCGATGCGCCGCTCGATCACCCGGTCGAGGTTCGCGAACGCGCCACCGCAGATGAACAACACGTTGGTGGTGTCGATCGAGAGGAACTCCTGGTGGGGATGCTTGCGTCCGCCCTGGGGCGGCACGCTGGCCGTCGTCCCCTCGAGGATCTTGAGCAGCGCCTGCTGCACCCCCTCGCCGGAGACATCGCGCGTGATCGACGGGTTGTCGGCCTTGCGGGCGATCTTGTCGACCTCGTCGATGTAGATGATCCCGGTCTCGGCCTTCTTGACGTCGTAGTCGGCGGCCTGAATCAGCTTGAGGAGGATGTTCTCGACGTCCTCGCCGACGTAGCCGGCCTCGGTCAGCGCCGTGGCGTCGGCGATCGCGAACGGGACGTTGAGGATCTTGGCCAGGGTCTGAGCGAGCAGCGTCTTGCCGCAGCCGGTCGGCCCGAGCAGGAGGATGTTGGATTTCTGCAGCTCGATGTCGTTCTCATCGGACTGCATCATCTGGACGCGCTTGTAGTGGTTGTAGACGGCCACCGAGAGCGAGCGCTTGGCCTGCTCCTGGCCCACCACGTACTCGTTGAGCACGTCGTAGATCTCCCGTGGCTTGGGGAGGTTCTCGATGTCGAAACTGGGCGGAGCGGTGAGCTCCTCATCGATGATCTCGTTACAGAGATCGATGCACTCGTCGCAGATGTAAACGCCCGGCCCGGCAATCAGCTTCTTGACCTGCCGCTGCGATTTCCCGCAGAAGCTGCACAGAAGCTGTTCGTTGGAGTCGGTCGGACGTGCCATGGATCTCCCTGAAAAGTAAGACTCGGTCGGCGAGGCTCCCAGCGCTGAAGACTAAAGCTTCAGTGCTCGGAGATCACGCGATCGATGATTCCGTACTCCTTGGCCTGCTCTGAGCTCATGAAGTAGTCGCGCTCCGTGTCTTTGCGGACCTGCTCGAGATCCTTGCCCGTGTGCTTAGCGATGATCTCGTCCAGGCGGCGCCGGACGTCGATGATCTCATTGGCATGAATCTCAATATCGGTCGCCTGCCCCTGAAAACTTGAGGACACCTGATGAATCAGGATCTTGGCGTTGGGGAGCGCCATGCGCTTCCCCGCTGCCCCGCCGGCCAGCAGCAGGGCTCCCATCGACATCGCGATGCCGACGCAGATGGTCGACACGTCGGGCTTGATGAACTGCATCGTGTCGTAGATGGCCAGACCCGCGTACACCGACCCGCCGGGGCTGTTGATGTAGATCGAGATGTCCTTGTCGGGATCCTCGGACTCCAGATGCAACAGCTGGGCGACGATCAGATTGGCGATCTGGTCATCCACCGGCGTGCCGAGGAAGACGATCCGCTCATTGAGCAGACGGCTGTAGATGTCGAACGCACGCTCCCCACGGGAGGTTTGCTCGACGACCATCGGTACCAGTGGGCTCATGTTCTCGCTTCTTTCGCGTCCTGCGCTGGAATCCTGCCGACTGTAGCAATCGGCCATTTAGCCCCTTCGGGGGTCCCCCGAGACGGTTCCTGCGGTCAGCTCCCCGGCGTCCAGATCTCCCCGGAACTGGTCTCCTCTTCCGGATCGCGGCCCGGCGTCCACAGCTTCTCGCGCGCCTTGGCCTGGTCCACGGTGATCGGCGTCGCCTCGCGGACGAGCATCTCGACCGCCTGGCGGCTGGCCACATCCTCGCGCAGGCTCTCCAGGCGCCCGGCCTCGCGCAGCTGATCGAGCAGCTGGGCGGGATCGGATCCGTCGCGCTCGGCGGCGGCACGGAGCGCCTCGACGAGCTCGTCATCGGCGGGCTCGATCTTCTCGGCCTCGACGATCGCCGCCAGCACGGCCTCGCGGCGCAGCGCGCTGGCCGCGTCGGGCTCGGCCTCGTGGGCGAGGGTCTCCTCATCCTTGCCGGCGATCTGGAGGTAGGCCTCTTTCGAGATGCCCTGGCGGGCCAGGGCGGAGAAGGTCTGATGCAGAACCTCGTGAGCGCGAGCGTGAACGAGCTGGTCGGGCAGCTCGACCTCGGCCTCGTCGGTGGCCGCCTGGAGCACGGCCTCCTCGAATTCGCGCTCGATCGCCTGGTTGTCGGCCTCGCGGAGGCGGTTCGCGATGTCCTCGCGCAGCTCCTGGAGGGTGTCGAACCCGCCCGCCTCGGAGGCGAAATCATCGTCGAGCTCGGGGAGCCGCTTGGCCTTCACCTCTGAGACCTTGACCTCGAAGGTCGCCTCCTTGCCGCCGAGGTCGCCGGGATAGCCCTCGGGGAAGGTGACCTCGACGTTGCGCTCGTCCCCGGCGCTGGCGCCGACGAGCTGCTCCTCGAAGCCGGGAATCAGGCGCTCGGACCCGAGCTCGATCAGCTGGTCACGGCCCTCCCCGCCTGGGAACGCGACCCCGTCGACCTTCCCGAGGTAATCGACCACGACGTGGTCGCCGGTCTCGGCCGGCCGCTCCACGGTCTCGAGCGTGGCCACGCGGTCGCGCAGGCGCTCGACCTCGGCGTCGATCGCGGCCTCGTCGACCTCGGGCTCGCGGCGACCGACCTCGAGCCCCTTGTAGGAGCCGAGCTGAGCGCGGGGTCGCACTCCGATCTCGATCGAGAAGGCCAGCGGCTCGCCCTGAGCGGGGAGGTCGCCGACGTCGAGGTCGGGATCGCCGATGGGGGCGATTCCCGCCCCGTCGATGGCGTCGACATACCAACTGCCCAGCGCAGACCGCAGGGCCTCGTCGAGCACGGCCTCACGTCCGAGACGGCGGATGACGACGGTCGGCGGGACCTTGCCCTTGCGGAAGCCGGGCACGCGCATCTGGCCGCCGAGCTTGCGCGCCGCCTGCTGGACGCGACGCTCGACCTCGTCGGCCGGCACCTCCGCCTGCACGCGCACGCGTGACTCGGGAAGCTCGGTGACGTTGGTTTTGACTGAAGACGCCATGGTGAGGAGACGATAGCTTGGCCACATCGTGCAGGCCCGCAGAGACAACGGCGTCCTCTGGCCGATTGCGGCCCGCCTGGTGACCAGTGGCCCCGCCTTCCTCGTCGGGCTGCTCGTGGAGATGGCGGTGTTCGCCCGCGGAGTGGCTCGGGCCCGCCGCCAGAAAAGTCGCTAGGCGTCGCCGGCCAGGCTGCCCAGCTCGCGCAGGACGACAGGCAGGGTCGTCGTGTCAAACGTCCCCGAGGCGCGCACGTCAGCGAGGACCGAGAGGGCTCGGCGCGCGGCGGCTTCGTTGCGCTGATACCAGTGCTCGACCGCGACCTGACCACTGGGCGCCGGGTCGCGCAACGCTTCACGGGTCAGCGCGCGGTGCAGGCGATACAGGTCGTCGCGCAGGGCGGCGCGGGCCAGCGCCTGCCAGCGATCGGCCCGCGGCAGCTCGAGAATCCGATCCCGGATCCAATCCAGCCCGAGCAGCGTTCCCAGCCCGAAATAGACCTCCGCAACCAGGGGCTGTGGCTGTCCGGTCGCCTCTTCCTCCTCGACGATGTCG
>DASXHG010000347.1:0-1964 GCA_036488625.1 Solirubrobacteraceae bacterium
GATGTCGGCGACATCATGCTCATGTACACCGACGGGCTGATTGAGCGGCGCGGAGAGGATCTCACCGAAGGCATAGCCCGTGTCGCCGAACGATTGCAGGCGTGGCAGCCTGGCGCGCCGCTGGGCAGCCTGTGCGACGAGTTGATCGCGTCCCTCGGCGGGGAACCCCAGTTCGATGACATCTGCGTGCTAGCTGTCTCCCCGCTCGGGCCGGACAGGGCACAGGAAGAAGTGTTCTGAGCCGCACTCCGGGCAGCGGTCACCGGATGGCTCTTCCGGAGCCTGCAGAAAGTCCTTGAAAGAAATCCGGGAGACGGTGTCGGATCGGGGCGGAGGTGTTCGTAGCAGGTATGAGCGGCCGCCCACGAGGAGCGCCCCCGGACCACAGGAGATGATCCACGATGCAGTACCTGGTTTCCGTGATCCACGACTCGAACGAGCTCGCCCCCCCAGAGGAGATGGCGGCCATCGACGTGTTTAACGATCGCCTTATAGCGGAGGGTCACTGGGTCTTTGCGGGCGGCCTTGGATCGACCAGCTCGGCCACGGTCATCGACAACCGGGGTGGAGAGGCGATGATCACCGACGGGCCCTTCCTGGAGTCGAAGGAGTACATCGTCGGTTTCTGGATCATGGAGGCCGCCGACCTCGACGTGGCACTCAAGCTCGCCGCAGAGGGGTCAAGGGCCTGCAACCGGAAGGTCGAGGTGCGTCCGTTCCTGTGAGCGTGATCGCCGTCCGCGAAGCGGTCACCCGCGCTCACCACGAGGAGTGGGCGCGGGTGGTCGCCTCCCTGACCAGGCGTTTCGGTGACCTCGACATCGCCGAGGAGGCGGCGGCCGAGGCGTTTGCGACCGCCGTCGGGCGGTGGCCGGCTGACGGCGTACCCCCCAACCCCGGCGCCTGGCTGACCACCACCGCCAACCGCAAGGCCATCGACCGGATCCGGCGCGAGAACAAGCTCGACGACAAGCACAAGGAGGCTCAGATGCTGTCCGGCGACGACCCGCCCGAGCCTCTCGGCGTCATCGAGGACGAGCGGCTCCGGCTTATCTTCACCTGCTGTCACCCGGCGCTCGGGATGGAGACCCGCGTGGCGCTGACGCTGCGCATGGTCGGCGGGCTGACCATGCCCGAGATCGCCCGTGCCTTCCTGGTGCGGGAGACCACCGTGGGGCAGCGGATCACCCGCGCGAAGGCCAAGATCAAGGCGGCTCGCATCCCTTACCGGGTGCCGTCCGCGGAGGATCTCCCGGGACGTGTCTCCGGCGTACTCGCCGTCCTGTTCCTCGTCTTCAACGAGGGCTACCTCGCGACCGGCCCCGGCACCGATCCCGTACGTCACGACCTGACCGCCGAGGCGATCCGGCTCACTCGCCTGATCCGTGCCCTCATGCCGGAGGACGGTGAGGTGGCCGGGCTGCTGGCGCTGATGCTCCTCACCGAGGCCCGCCGCACCGCCCGGGTTTCGGCGAGCGGCGAACTGGTCGCCCTCGACGAGCAGGACCGCGGGGCCTGGGACGCGGCGCTGGTCGCCGAGGGTCACCGGCTGGTGCGCGAGCGCCTGGCCGCCGGGGCGGCTCCAGGTCGCTACCAGATCCTCGCCGCGATCAACGCCGTGCACACCTCCGCCCGCGACGTACGCGACACCGACTGGTCGCAGGTCGTCGCCCTCTACGACCAGCTCGTCCGCCTCGACCCCTCGCCGATCATCGCCCTCAACCGGGCCATCGCGGTCGCCGAGCTTGACGGCCCGGAGGTGGCACTGGCGGCCGTCGACCGTCTTGAGGACAAGCTGGCCGGCTATCACGCCTACCATGCGACCCGCGCTGACCTGCTGCGCCGGCTCGGCTGCAGTCAGAAGTCGCGCGCGGCGTACGACAAAGCCATCGAGATGGCGGGCAACACCGCCGAGACCGCGTCCCTGACCCGCCGCCGCGACCAGCTGGGATAGTGCCCGTCGG
>DASXHG010000392.1:0-2813 GCA_036488625.1 Solirubrobacteraceae bacterium
GGTTGCGTGATCCGCTGGCCACGACGGTCGCCACCAGGTCACCGGCGCCGGCCAGCCCGGCGAAAGTCTCGGGGGCCGCACCCCGGGCCCGAGCCAGGGCATCAATCTCGGCGAACACCTTGCCGGCGGCGGCGCCCGCGATGTTCGGCCCGGCGCCCGAGGCCGCCGCGGCGGCCAACGCCGCGGCGTTCTTGGCGCAACCGGCCAGCTCCACGCCGGTCACATCGGTGGTCACGGTGACATCGAGGTTCGCCGCCGCCAGGGCATCGCGGAGCTGACGCGCGAACCCCCGGTCAAGGGAGGCCAGCACGATCGAGGCTCCGCGGTCAAGCATCTCCGCGGCGTGCGCGGGACCGCCCAGGACGGCCACGGCGCGCGCGTTGCAGCGCTCGGCCGCGAAGGCGGCCGGCAGCGTGCCGAGCGGCGGCACCAGGCCTTTGGAGACGACGACCACGCCGCTGCGGCTGGTGATGCTTCCACCATGGCCGGCCAGGACGGCGGGCAGGGCCTTGGCCGGGACGGCCAGACAGACGATGTCGTGCCCCTCAAGTTTCAGGTCCGCGGCCCGCAGCACCTGGACCTCCTCGGGCAGTTGCACACCCGGCAGATAGCGCTCGTTCTCACGCGAGGCGGCCACGGCCACCGCCTGCTCGTGGGTTCGGCAGCCCAGCTCGACCTCGAGCCCCGCCCGCGACAGGCACACGGCCAGACTCGTCCCCCACGTGCCGGCGCCGATGATGGCGACACGGCGCACCGGCGCCAGACCGCCCAGCCACTCCCACTGCAGCATCACGCACGGCCAGATCCGATCGGTGACCGCGGTGGCCAGCGGACGCGAGGGCTCCTGCACGACCGGGAAGCGCAGCGCGCGGCCGGCCCGCATGCGGACCTTGTGCGGACGGATCCGCCAGCCCCGCCGGATGGCCTCGGTGCCGATCACGGCCACCGGGACGACCGGGGCGCCAGTCTCCAGGGCGAGCCTGCCCACGCCGCGCTTGGGCTTGCCGAGCGACCCGGGACGGGTACGCGTGCCCTCCGGAAAGATGAGCACGATGTCGCCACGAGCGAGGATCGCCTTGGCGGTGGTGATCATCTCCTCGTCGGCGGCGCCCCGATCCACCGGGAAGGCGCCGAGCGCGTTGAGGATCCAGGCCTGCCACGGACGGCGGAAGAGCTCCTTCTTGGCCACGTAGTACATCGGCCGGCGCGCCATCGTGGCGATCACAAACGGGTCCAGGAAGCTGCGGTGGTTGGCGGCCACGATCACGGGACCGCTGCCCGGGATGTGCTCGCGCCCGATCCGGGACATGCGGAAGTAGAGGAGGAAGAAGGGCTCAAGGATCGCCCGGACGATCGCGTAGACGATCGGATTTGCTCCCTGCTCCCGCGCCCGCTTGTGCAGCCGATCAACATCCATTGCACTCTCGGTTACCCGCTGCAGGCCCGCCCGTTACAGTTGGTCGTCTTGAGTCCGGGCCTTGATCGCACCCGCACGCTGAGAGGAGCCGCCTGCGGCGCCGCAGCGGCGTGGGTGTGGGCGTTGCAACAGCCACTGGACAAGCGCGTCTTCGCCAGCGAGTACGACGACGTCGAACTGCTCGGCAAGTCGGTGACCCAGAACGAGGGTTGGTTCCCCCTCGGCCTGGCCCTTCACGCCGCCAACGGGGCGCTGTTCGGTGCCGTGTACGCGAACCTGGCCCCCACCCTGCCGATCCCGGCGGCGCTGCGCGGGCCGGTGGCCGCGCTGGCCGAGCACCTCGCGCTGTGGCCGTTGGGGGGCGTCTCGGATCGATTCCATCCGGCCCGCAAGGATCTACCCCAGCTGCGCGGCAACCGGATCGCCTTTGCCCAGGCCGCCTGGCGACACCTCCTGTTCGGTCTGGTCCTCGGCGAGCTCGAACGCCGGGTCAACGCGGAGCCCGAGCCGGCCCCGCTGGAAGAGGTCGCCGACTATTCCAGTAACGGCCACGGCTCGCTGCAGCAGACCGTGACGGTCCAGCCGGCTCCGTGAGCCGCCGGCCGCCCAGGGGCGGTCCCCGCTGAGAGCGCTCATCACCGGGGCGTCGGGGTTCGCGGGCGGATGGCTCGCGCGCGCGTGCGCAGAGGCCGGCGACGAGGTCCTCGGCCTCTCGCGCCGGGGGATCAGGCCAGCCCCCGAGACCCGCGGCCTCGCGGTCGATCTCCGTGACGCCGCCGCCGTGGCCGGCGCCGTCGCCGATGCCCGGCCCGAGGTCATCTATCACCTCGCGGCCCTCAGCTCGGTCGGCCGGTCCTGGGAGGAGCCGGCCCAGACGCTGGCCGACAACACATCGGGCGCGGTCAAACTTCTGGAGGCGATCCGCCACGAGGCACCCGATTCCCGCGTCGTCTGGGTTAGCACGTGCGAGGTCTACGGCGTACCCGAGTCCTTGCCGATTTCAGAATCGGCCGCTATGCATCCCGCGAACCCGTACGCCGTCTCAAAGGCGACGGGCGAGATGCTGGCGTGTGTCTACGGTCAAGCCCACGGCCTGGACCTGGTCGTGGCGCGGCCGTTCAGTCACTCCGGTCCCGGGCAGCGGCCGATCTTCCTGCTCTCCTCGCTGGCCCGGCAGGCGGCCGAGGGCCGGCTGGCCGGGGTGAGGCGGCTACAGATCGTTACCGGCAACCCGAACACCCGGCGTGATTTCACCGATGTCCGCGACGTCGTCAACGCCTACCGGCGTCTCGTCCCGTCGACTGCACAGGACGTCTACAACGTCAGCTCGGGCCACTCGGTTTCCGCCGCCGACCAGATCGCCCTGCTGGCCGAATTGATCGCTCCGATCGAGATC
>DASXHG010000196.1:0-5438 GCA_036488625.1 Solirubrobacteraceae bacterium
CGCCTCGGCACGGGTCAGCTGCGCCCGCGCCTGAGTCCCGTCGGCCAGCATCAGCTCGAGCCGAACCTCGAACCCGAGCGGCACGATGCGGGCCACCCGCGCTTCGATGCTGTCCTGCGCGCGATCGCGGATCACGCGCACATCGTGAGGCCGGACGAGCTGGCCGCCGAGGCGGATCGCCGGTCCGACGAAGCCCATCACGAAGTCGCTGGCCGGGTGTTCGTAGATCTCAGTCGGGGAACCGACCTGCTCGACCTTGCCCTCGTTCATGACCGCGATCCGGTCGGCGACCTCCATCGCCTCCTCCTGGTCGTGAGTGACCAGGACGGTGGTCACGTGCTGCTCGTCATGTAGACGGCGCAGCCAGGTACGGAGCTCGGCGCGAACCGTCGCGTCCAGGGCACCGAAGGGCTCGTCCAGGAGCAGAACCTTGGGCTGTACGGCCAGGGCCCGGGCCAGCGCCATCCGCTGGCGCTGCCCGCCGGAGAGCTGGGAGGGGCGCTGCTCAGACCACTGGGTCAGGCCGACCAGGGCCAGCAGCTCGTCGACGCGCTCGCGGATCTCGGCCTTGGGCCGTTTGCGGATCCGCAAGCCGAAGGCCACATTCTCGCGCACCGTCATGTGGGTGAAGGCGGCGTAATGCTGAAAGACGAAGCCGATCCCGCGCTTCTGGGGGATCACGTGGCTGACGTCATCGCCGTTGATGAGCACGGTCCCCGAATCCGGGGTCTCGAGGCCGGCGATGATCCGCAGCAGCGTCGACTTGCCCGAGCCGCTCGGCCCGAGCAGCGCCGTCAGCGACCCCTCGGGCACCTCGAGCGAGACGTCCTGCAGGGCGGTGAAATCGCCGAACTGCTTGGCGATGGTGTCCACTTCGATTCTCATTTGGAGTCATTTCTCCTGGGTGAAAGGACGGTCATGGCGAGCAGCACCACCAGCGAGATCACGGCCAACTCGGTGGCGGCGGCGTAGGCACCGGTGATCGAGCTGGAGCCCAGCTGCTCATAGCGCTGGGAGACGAGCAACGGGAGCGTGAGCGTCTGGCCGGCCACGAGCGAGGACACCACGAGCACGGCCCCGATCTCGCCGAGCGCCCGGGCCGTCGACAGCACAACCCCGTAGGCCAACCCCCACCGGATCGACGGAAGCGTGATCCGCCAGAAGGTCTGCCACGGAGAGGCGCCGAGAGTGGCGGCAGCCTGCTCCTGCTCGTCACCGACCTCGGCCAGTACCGGAGCCACCTCCCGGACGACGAACGGCAGGGAGACGAAAATCGTGGCCAGGATCATGCCCGCCGGGGCGTAGATGATCTGGATGCCCTGATTGGCGAACCAGGTTCCGAACCAGCCGTGGATCCCGTAGACGAGGATGAGCGCCAGCCCGACGATGATTGGCGAAACGAGGAACGGGAGATCGATCAGCGAGTCGAGGACCGCGGCGGCCCGCCCGCGGCGGCGGACGAGCACGTTGGCGCATACGACCCCGAAGACGGTGTTGAGGGGTACGGCGATTGCGGCGACGAGCAGGGTGAGCCAAAGCGCGCTGAACGCCGCCGGCGTCGTCATCCAGCCCCAGGCCACCCCGAAGCCATGCTCGAAGGTCTTGATGAACACGACGCCGACCGGAAGCAGGAGCAGTAAGGCCAGATAGATCAAGGCCACCGCGCGCAGCGACAGCCGGGCCTTGCGGCTAATGAGCAACGCGACCTCCCAGCCGGCGGATGATGAAGAGCACGATCAACGCCAGCAGGATCAACACCAGCGACAGCGAGGCCGCCGCCTGCGGTGCGTCTGACTCGATGTCGGAGTAGATGACGGTGCTCGCGATCGGGACGTTGACCGCGATGATCAACAACGAGCCGATCTCCCCCACCGAGCGGGCGAAGGCCAGGGCCGCCCCCGACAGGATCGCCGGCCGCAGCGCGGGCAGGACGATGCGCCGGAAGGTCACCGCGTTGGAGGCGCCCAGCGAGGCGGCCGCCTCCTCGACCTCATGGTCGAGTTCCATCAGCACCGGTTGGACTGAGCGCACGACGAACGGGAGGGTCACGAACAGCAGCGCGACGAGTACCGCGGCGCGCGTGAAGGCGAGGTGGACCCCGAACGGGCTGTCGGGCCCGTAGAGGGCCAGCAACGCGATCCCGGCCACGACGGTCGGCAGCGCGAAGGGCAGGTCGATGACCGCGTTGAGGATCCGCTTGCCCGGGAACTCGTCGCGGACGAGAACCCAGGCCACGACTGTGCCCATCACCGCGCCGATCGCCGCCACCACGATCGACACGCCGAGCGCCAGCCCAAGCGCCCGCAGCGCCACCGGGGTGGTGACCGAGTCCCAGAACGCGCTCGGGCTCTGGTTCACCGCCTTCGCGACGACCGCCGCCAGCGGGATGAGGACGATGACGCTCAGATAGAGCGCCGAGAGCCCGAGGCCGAGATTCGGCCGGCGACCCGCGAGGGCGGGCCGCCGGACCGATCCACGGCGTGTGGGCGCCGGACCCGCCGGCGCCGTGTAGGCGCTAGCTGGAGGCAGTGGGAACTCCCGCAGCCTGCTCGATCTTGGTGATCGATCCGCTGGCCGGATCGAAGAACTCCTTCTTGACCTTCTTCCAGCCGCCGAGGAACTTGATGTCGAACAGCTGCGGTGGCGTCGGGAACTTCGAGCTGAACTGCTTGGCCACCGAGGACAGCACGGGCCGGTAGCCCTGCTCGGCCCAGATCTTCTGGCCCGCCGCCGACCACTGGTAGGTCAGGAAGGCCTTGGCCGCTGCCGAGTGGGAGGACTTGGCGGTGACGGCGATCGGCGTCTGGATCAGGATCGTCTGCTTGGGGATGATGTACTGGACCGCGTCGCCGGCCTTCTCGGCCGCGATCGCGTCTGACTCGTAATCCAGGAGCACGTCACCTTTGCCGCTGGTGAAGGTCTGGAGGGCGGCGCTGGCCGAGGAGTCCTGGACGCTGACGTTCTTGGTCAGCAGCGTGTGGACGTAGGCCAGGGCCTGCGCCGGGGACTTGCCCTCCTTGAGCTGGGCCCCGTAGGCGGCCAGGATGTTCCAGCGTGCCGAACCCGAGGTCGACGGGTTGGGGGTGATCACGTCCACGCCCTTTTTGACCAGGTCGTTCCAGCCGGCGATGTGCTTGGGATTGCCCTTGCGGACGACCATGACCACGACGGAATCACTCGAGAAGCCCTTCTCGGGATTGGCGTTCCAGTCCGACGCGACGAGCTTGTCCTTGACCAGCCGGGTCATGTCGGGAGTCGTCGAGAAGGCGACTACGTCGGCCGGCTGGCCCGAGTCGACGGCGCGGCTCTGTGAGCCAGAGGCGCCGAACGACAGGCCGAAGCCAACGCTCTTGCCGGATGAGGTCTGGGCGAACGCGCCCGTGAGCGCGTCGTAGGCCTTCTTCGGCGTCGAGTACCCGACCAGCTGCAGCTGGGTCTTGGCGCTTGACCCGGCTCCGCCGGACCCGGCGGAATTGCCGCCGCCGGTCGCCGCATCGGACGACCCGCCGCAACCGGCCAGGGCCAGAGCTGCCGCCGCCGCTATGCCGAGTCCAGTAACCGCGCGGATCCGCGGCCGATCAAGTCGATGGTTCATCTGTTCCTCTCAGGAAGTCAAAGGCAAGTTTGTTGATTGCCTTACCGAGAATACAGACTACAAAGCATCTCGACGGACTTGGTTATGAATGGCTTGGCGCTGCCTTTCGGCCAGGCCCGATAGGCTCCGCCGCCGCTCATGCGTTTCTTCGAATACGAATCACGGGCGATCGTGGCCAAGGCCGGGATTCCCGTCAGCAAGCACGGTTTCGCCACCAGCGCCGACCAGGCGCGGGAGATCGCCACCGAGATCGGCGGCCCCGTGGTGATCAAGTCCCAGGTCCTGACCGGCGGCCGGATGAAGGCCGGCGGCGTCCAGTTCGCCGACACGCCCGATGAGGCGGCGACCCACGCCGAGCATGTCCTGGCGCTGGAGATCAACGGCCACATGCCCCGCGGCGTGCTCGTCGATTCGCGGGCCGAGGTCGAGCACGAGTACTACGCCGGCGTGGTCTGGGACGGGATCCGCAAACGCCCGGTGATGCTGTTCTCCGACATGGGCGGCATCGACATCGAGCAGGTCGCGGAGGAGCACCCCGACCACGTCGCCCGGGGCCACTTCTCCACTCGCACGCCCTTTTTGGACTGGCAGGCCAAGCAGGTCATCGCCTCGCTCGGCATCACCGGCTCGGCGCTGAACCGACTGACGCCGATTCTGGCCCGGCTGGCCCGCCTGTTCCTGGTCAACGACATGACGCTGGCCGAGATCAACCCGCTCGGAGCGCTGACCAACGGCTCATTCATCGCCCTCGATGCCCACATGGACATGGAGAACGAGGCCCGGCCTCGCCAGAAGGCCCTGCTCGAGGAGCTCGGCGTCGGGGACGAGGAGACGCGACAGGCCCGTGAGGCGACCCCGTTCGAGCTCGCCGGCGAGGAGGTCGACGCCCAGGATCACCGGGGCGTGGCCGGCAACGTGACCGAGTTCGACGGCAACCTCGGCCTCGTCATCGGGGCCGGCGGCGGCTCGCTGACGCTGTTTGACGCCGTCCGCGCCCACGGCGGTGACCCGGCCAACTACTGCGAGATCGGCGGCAACCCGTCGGTCTCCAAGACCGCCGGCCTGGCCAAGCTCGTCCTCCAGAAGCCCGGCGTGGACAAGATCGCCGTGATGATGTCGATCGTCTCCAACACGCGGGTCGACATCGTCGCCCGCGGCGTCATCAAGGCCTGCCTCGAGCTCGGGTTGGACCCGGCCGAGAAGATCACCATCTTCCGTATCCCGGGCGCGTGGGAGGAGGAGGGCTTCAAGATCCTCGAGCACTACGGAGTCCCCTACGCCGATCGTTCGGTGTCCCTGAACGAGGCCGCCCGCCGTGCGGTCGAGCGCCTGCAGGAGAGCGAGAGCGTCTCATGAGCATCCTGATCGACTCAGATACGACCTTCATCGTCCAGGGCATTACGGGCCGCGAGGCGGTCAACCTGACCCGTGAGTGCCTCGACTACGGCACCGGAGCCAAGATCGTCGGCGGCGTCACCCCCGGCCGGCTCGGTCGCGACGTCCACGGCGTGCCCGTGTTCGACACCGTCTCCCAGGCCGTCGACCACAACGGCGGCCCGATCGACGGATCGGTCGTCACCGTGCCGCCCGCGTTCACCAAGGACGCCGTGATCGAGGCGCTCGAGAACGACGTCAAGCTCGTGGTCATCGTCACCGAGCGGATCCCGCGCCGCGACGTCGCCGAGATGGTCGAGGTCGCCAACGCGCGCGGGGCCCGGATCATCGGTCCCAACTGCCTGGGCATCATCGTCCCCGACGTGATCAAGATGGGCGGCATCGGCGGACCGGCCAAGGACGCGGCCAAGTCCTACCGCCGCGGGCCGGTCGGTGTCGTCTCCCGCTC
>DASXHG010000453.1:0-9677 GCA_036488625.1 Solirubrobacteraceae bacterium
GGGGAGACCTCGCTGATCTTCTTCGACGGGCACTTCAGCCATGCGGTCCGCAAACTCCCGGCCGCGGGCGATTTCCGGGTTCAGGAGGAGTGGGGCGGAACCGTCGCCGTCCACGATCCGAGCCCGGCCGAGATGGCGGTGGCGCGGTCAGCCCTGGACGCAGCTCCGGAGGCCTCGACCTACGCCCGGATAGATCTCGTCGGCGACCACGACGCGCCGATGCTGATGGAGGCGGAGCTGATCGAGCCGTTCCTGTTCCTGGGTTCTCATGCGCCCGACGCGGGTCGCTTTGCCGAGGTTCTGGCCGCGCGGGCCCGGTAGCCCGGAGTCGGTCTCTGCTAAACAGCACCAATCAGGTGAACATAGGTTTTTCCCGCGCGAGGCCGGAGCGTGCTTATGTAAGCGGTGAACGGTTTCGCAGCCCGCCGCCGCGTCAGCGGCCGGGGGCGGTTCCGGACCAAAAGCAGAAGGAGAGAACTGGACATGAGTCTCAAGATTGGATCAACGGCCCCCGACTTCGAGGCCGACACGACCGAAGGCAAGATCAGCTTCCACGACTGGATCGGTGACTCCTGGGCGGTGCTGTTCTCGCACCCCAAGAGCTTCACGCCGGTGTGCACGACCGAGCTCGGCTACATGGCGAAGATCAAGCCCGAGTTCGACCGCCGCGGGGTCAAGATCATCGGTCTGTCGGTTGACCCGGTGAGCGACAACGAGAAGTGGTCACAGGACATCGCCGACACCCAGGGCGAGGCGCCCAACTACCCGATCATCAGCGACGGCGACTTCAACGTCTCCAAGCTCTACGACATGCTGCCCGAGGACACCGAGGGCGACCCCGGCTCACGCACCCCCGCCGACAACCAGACGGTGCGCAACGTGTTCGTGATCGGCCCCGACAAGAAGATCAAGCTGATCCTCGTCTACCCGATGACCACCGGGCGCAACTTCGACGAGGTCCTGCGGGTGATCGATTCGCTGCAGCTCACGGCCGACCACAAGGTGTCCACGCCCGTCAACTGGCAGCAGGGCGAAGACGTGATCATCGCCGGCTCGGTGTCAAACGACCAGGCCAAGGAGATCTTCGGCGACTGGGAGGAGCCCAAGCCCTACATCCGGATCGTGCCCCAGCCGTCCTAGGGAGCGGCGGCGAGTCCGGGTCTCCGTCACTGGTGGTGATCGTCGCGGCGCAGCACGTCGGTGAAGCGCTTGGGTACGGCCGCTGCGTCGCCGGTCTCGTACAGGGTTATGACGACGAGCTCATCCCGGTCGGGACGGCAGACGTAGACCAGGTCGCGTCGCTCTAGGTCGCGGACGAGCAGCGCACCGCGCTCCCCGGGCTCGGTGCGCCCCGCCGCCTGGGCTCGGGCCACCCGGGAGGCGATGTCGCGCTTGGCGTCGAGGCTTCCGCGGACGCGCTGACGGAAGCGCTCGGCGGCGTGATCGGTGACGGCGACGAGCACGGTCAACCGAGCTTAGGGGCTGGCTGCGCCCCGGCGGTCAGCGTGCGTAGACGGCGAAGAAATCGCGGTCGTCGGGCGACAGGTATCGCGTGGTCGGGCGCGTCATGCTGCTGAGCAGGGAGCTCGGCTGGCCGGCGTCCGGGCGGGCGTAGGAGTTGAACGTCACCCAGTAGGAGTTGATGTCGAGCTGCATGGCCCGGATCGCCCCGGCGTGGATCAGGATCTGAGCCAGCGAACCGACGGTCTGGTCGTTGGCGGCGGCGTAGATCAGGTTCCCGCGCGCATCGATCCCGATCCCCGAGCGCCATACGCGTACCGCATTGCCCAGCGTCGCCCCCCACTCCGGACCGTCGCTCAGATTCGGATTGGGCCGGCCGCCGGCGACGATCAGGGGCAGGTTCTGGCGGGCGTAATCGACGCCGGTCGGCACCCGGGGGCCGCCCGTCCAGGACCGGATGTCAACGCGCCCATCGCTGTAGTGGACGAACGTCCCCATCCCGTCGTGCAGCGGGGCGTACGTGGTCCCACCGACGGCGAAGCCCCCGTGAGAGTCGCCGAGCTTAAAGCCACTATTGAACGTGGCCAGCAACCGAGCCCGCAACGACGGGGGAACCTCCATGGGCCCGCGGGGAAGGGTGACCGCAGGCTCGAGCCGGCCCGGATAGAGCACAATCGACGTCCGGCGAGGATTGATCCAGGCCACGCCCGCCACCATCTGCGGGTAGGCGGGATCACTGCGGAACTGCGCGATCTGCACCGGTGCGTTGCCCCCGCTCCACGTCTCCGTCGGCGTCCACACCCCTTCCCCGGCCAGCCCGGGGTGGATCACCGGGGCGATGTCTGAGGGGTGCACCGCCGCAATCGCGCGGATGCGCAGGTTCAGTCGTCGCAGCGCCGGGCCGCCCGTGCTGGGCGCGTTGAAGCTGTAGTAGATCCCCTCGACCGTGGAGGCGACTCCGGCCGCGCCGTGATCGCGCAGCCACTCAACGGCGTTGATCGTGAAGCTCGAGTTAGACGGCCCGGACACGCTGGTCATAAACGACACCGAGACCGGCAGCGAGCACATGATCAGCGTGAACCAGAGCACGCGGCGCGCGCGACGAGCCGGAGTGAGGCGCGCCGGCAGCGGGCGCGGCGACGGCGCTCGGTGTCGGGGGTGAACGGAGGCTGTGCTCATCGGGGAGTTCGAATCCGGGGAGCGGCGGATCAGCCCCCTCGGGAAACGGTTCGCGTCCGACCGGGCGGCCTCCTGCCGGCCAAGAGAACTCTCATTACGCTTCGGGCAGGCGAACGCCGTCGGCTGGAGAACGTCGTCTCATGGCCAGGGCAAACGCAGCCGCGCTCCGCGTGCCGCAACGCGAGGACGCGCCTCGTGCGAACACCGGCGTCCCCCCGGCGCCGGTCACCCCGATGCGGCGTCCGGTCAGCGCCGCGGGCGCCTGGCTGCGGGCGGTTCGGGTCCGTCAGTGGCCCAAGAACCTGCTCGTCTTCGGAGCCCCTGCGGCGGCCGGAGCCCTGACTCAGGTCCATGTCCTGGAGCGCGCCGGGGTGGCCGTACTGGCCTTCTGCCTGCTCTCGAGCGGCGCCTACCTGCTCAATGACCTGCACGACGCGCGCGAGGACCGCAATCATCCGCTCAAGCGCCATCGACCGATCGCGTCGGGCGCGATCGCCCCCGGTCGCGCCCGGCTGGCCGCGTTGGGTGCGCTCACGGCCGGGCTCGGGTTGGCGGCTTGGCTGGGCGTGGCGACGCTCGGTGTCGCCGCGGCCTACGCGGGACTGAACTTCGCCTATACCGGCTGGTTGCGGCGCGTGGCCGTGGCCGACATCGCCGCCATCGCGGCTGCGTTCGTGCTCCGGGCCGCCGCCGGTGGCGTCGCCGCCGGGGTGCCGATCTCGCGCTGGCTGTTCGTCGTCGTCTCCTTCTCGGCGCTGTTCGTCGCCGCGGGCAAGCGCTACGCGGATTGGCTTGATCCCGCCGCCCGCGGCTCTCGCCGCGTGCTCTCGGACTACAACCCCGACTTCCTGCGGCTCGTGCTGGGGGCCTCCAGCGCGGTGGCGCTCGGCGCCTACTGTCTGTGGGCGTTCCGGCCCGGTCAGCCCGGGGCGGTGGTCTGGCGTGAGGCGACCATTGCCCCGTTCACGCTCGCTCTGCTTCGTTACGGGCTGCTGGTCACCGGAGGCCGGGGTGGAGCACCGGAGGAAATCATGCTCACCGACCGCTTCATCCAGCTCTCGGGCCTGGCCTGGTTGATGACCTTCGTGCTGGGGCTATGAGATGAGCGCCGCTTCGGCCCGCCATTTCCCGACCCGTGACTCCGAGCGTGCCCTCCGGCGCCCGGCGTCTGACGACCGCTCGCCGGCTCAGGCCCAACAGCAAGCCCGAGCGCGACTTCGGGCCCAGCGGCGCCGGCGCCAGCGCCATTTTGCCCGGCGCCGGCGTGATCTCCTGGAGGACCTGGGGTTTGGCCTGATATTGACCGTTCTCCTGGGCATTTTCACCGCCGGCCTGGGCGTCATCGCCCTGCTCGAGATTCCGCTCGGCCTAGCGCTGGTGGCTTCGGTGCTGGTTCCGCGTGCGCGCCGACGTCGGGCCGCGCAGGCGGCGCCGCGTCGCCCGCGACCGCTCTGAACGGCCGTGAACGCACTCTCATCCCGGCCTTAGCCGGATCTGGTCTGGGCCGTCGATCATCGCCCCGGTGACGCCTCGCTCCCACAAGGTCTCGATCGTGGCGCTGTCGGGCCTGCTGGTCACGGCCGCCCTCGTCTGCGCGGCCTGTGGCGGCGCGGGCTCCTCGGCCTCCGGCCGTTCCTCCGGCGCGAGCGCGCGCGGGGGCGCCAGCGTCACCAGCAGCGACGGTGCGCCCCGACGTGTTCGGCGTCCGGCGCCACCGGCCTATCCACACGTGTTGGCGGCCGCCGGTGGGACCCAGCCCACGGATTTCGTCCCCGCCGTCCGCTGGCGCGGCCAGACGGCCGTGTGGGTGGCCCGGCGCTCGGGCGTCGCCCTGCTGTCCTTCAACCAGCGGTTGGTCGAGCTGCGGCTGCATTCGGGCACGGTCGACGCGGGCGCCAGCGGCTGGCGCTACGGCCCCTCGATCGTCGGGCGCGAGCGCCACCGGTTGGTGGGCGTGTTCAACGGCGGTTTCAAGCTCGACACCGGGTCGGGGGGCTTCACGCTGGGCGGCCGCACGGCGGTGGCCCTCACACGCGGCTTGGGATCGATCGTCACCTACAGCTCGGGTCTCACCGATGTCGGGGCGTGGCAGGAGGGAGTTCCGGCGTCAGGTCAGGCCGTCACTTCGGTGCGGCAGAACCTTGACCTGCTCGTTTCCGGGGGACGGCCCGCGAGCAACCTGGCCTGTGTGCGCTGCTGGGGGGCGACGCTGGGTGGAGTCGCGGCGCCGGCCCGCTCGGCGCTCGGTGTCACCCGCGATGGCCGCCTGATCTGGGCCGGGGGCGAGAACCTGACTCCGGCGGGGCTGGCCGCGGCGCTGGTCGGGGCCAATGTCCAGCGCGCGGTTGAGCTCGACATCAACCCCGAGTGGGTGGCCGCCTATCTCTACGGCCACCACCGGGAGCTGACGCCGGTGCCGATCGTGCCCGGGCAGCCCGGGGTACCCGGACAATTCCTGGCTCCCTACAGCCGGGATTTCTTCACCGTCGTGGCGCGCTGAGCTCGGCCGGCGATCAGCCGTGATGATGGTGCAGGAGCGACAGGTGCGCAGTCCAGATGGAGAAATCCGGGATCAGCGCGATCGCGAGCACGGCCCCGCCCACGACTGCCCCGGTCAGCGCGAGTATCCGGCCCGCGGCCCCCGCCTGGTGACCGCCGGGCCCTGTGCCATCGAGGCTCGTGGCGCGCAGTGCGGCCGGCATCTGCAGCAGGTGGCCGAGGACGTGTAACCCCGTGGCCGCCAGCCACACGAAGAAAGTCACCTTGTGCAGCAGCAGCGCCGGGTCCCGGTGCTCGGGACCGACGATCAGCAACCACACGCCAGTGGCAAACACCGCGACCGTGGACAGGACGACGAACGGGCCGAGCACGCGGAGCCAGAGCTCCGGAGGTCCGCGGCGCACGTACTCCCGATCATGGGTGTAGTAGCGCATGAACCGGTAGCCGGTGCTCGCCATCTTCAGGGCAACCGGACCGAGCAGGAGGAGACCGAGGAACAAGTGCTCGGAGAGCAGTCCTCCGATGAAGACGATCGTCACCCCGAGTGCGGCCAGGAGAATCAGGAGCACGACCCCGGTCGCGGCGGTGAGCTGCTCGTTCCCATCGGGGCCGCCGCGCCACCATCTGACCGGACGCACGCCGTCGACGGCCTTGTTGACGCTGGGCGCCTGGGCAGCCTGATGCGAGAACCGGATGAGCGGCACGCTCAGATTCTCAGGACGCCGGCTAAGCGTTGTGTCACAAATGGATGAGAAAGTTATTGTCTTGTCAACTGTCGGACTTGATGTCCGGCAGTGAGGGCAGTCGCCGAGCGTGTCGGTTGATGGTCCGCCACGCATCATCCTGCGCCTGCAGACGTTCGATCGCCGTGCTCGGCGTGTAGCGATCGGGCCTCAGGCGGGATTCCGAGAGCTCGTCCCATTCGATCGGCATGGCCACCGGTGCCCTCGGTCGCGGTCGCACCGAGTACGGCGCCGCCACGTGCTGCGCGTACGCGTTGCGGTTCACGTCGACGTAGATCCGGGCGCCGCGGTCGGCCTTTCGCCACTCGAGCGTCAGCCGGCGCGGGTTGTCGGCCACCATGATCTCGGCCAGCGCACGGCTGAAGCGATGGACGGCGGTGAAGTCAGGCCCCCTCCTCAGGGGGCAGACGACGTGCACTCCGCGGGAACCGGTCAGCATCGCGTACGTGACCAGGCCGGCATCGCGAAGCCGCGCGCCGGCGTCACGAGCGGCCGCTCGGACATCGGCGAACCGGGCCCCGGGCGAGGGATCGAAGTCAAAGATCAGGCGGTCCGGATGCTGAGGCTGATCGGCGCGCGAGAGCCAGATATGCGGGGTGATGACGTTCTGGCTCGCCAGGTAGACGAGCGTGGCGGCGTTGGCGGCCAGGACCTGGGTGAGCGTCCCGCCGCGCTTGGGCACCTGTACCGTTTCGATCCAGGCGGGGAAGTGCCGCGGCACCGACTTGAGAAAGAAGCCCTGCTTCTCGATCCCGTCCGGGAAGGTCTGAAGGGCGAGCGGGCGCCCGCGCAGGTGGGGCAGCATCACCGGTGCCACCTGCTCGTAGTACCGCGCCAGTTCGAGCTTGGTCAGCGGGGGATCGGCAAACAGCGGCTTGTCCGGATGCGAGATCGAGACCGCGTGGCGGCCGATGCGCAACTCGGCGTGGTTGCCGGCGGGGTCGGTCACGTCTGCGAGCCTACGCCCGCTGCGCACCGATCGTCCATCAGGTGGCCTGGCCGGCTGGGGGGCGGGGACGGGATCGTCGCGGCGCTTGATGAGCAGCCACTGGGAGGCAGCGGTGCTTCCGGTGCGCTGAAGTGTCCAGCCACCTTTGAGCTTTTGTCCGTCGAGCCAGACCTTGACGTGTCCCGCGGCCAGGGTCTGGGCCATCGAACGGTCGGGGTCGAGGTTGGTGAAGGTGCCCTCGTCCCAGATGATGACCGCCCCGCTCCCGCCGCCTCCGCCCGTGACCCCCTCAAAGTCCGCGTAGCCGAGCTCATGATCGGGGACGGGGACGGCGAGGCGCTTGTCGGCCGGATCCGTCGACGGACCCTTCGGCACCGCCCATGAGCGCAGCACGCCGTCGACTTCCAGGCGGAAGTCGTAGTGCAGCGTGGTGGCATCGTGCTGCTGGACGACGAAGCGCGCTCGTGGCTCAGCGGACATGGCGATTTCGCTCAGCGCTAAAGCATCGAGCCTCTGCGGCCGAAACCTTGGGTGTCGAGGCACATGAGCACCGCTCTGCCGGTGTCCTTGAAGGAGATCTGAGCATGCACGCCCTAGTCAACGAGCCGATTGGCAACCCCCTTCCCGAGCCCCACGGGATCAAGCTGCTGCTGGCTGACGATCATCCCCTGATCATCGCCGGCATCCGTCGCACCCTCGAGCACGTCGAGGACATCGAGGTCGTCGGCGAGGCTCGCTCCGGTGATGAGCTCCTGCAGCTGGTCGAGCGACGCCGCCCGGACATCGTCCTCATGGACTTCAAGATGCCGGGGATGCATGGGGTGGAGATGATCGAGCGGATCCGGGCGAATTCTCCCGACGTCAAGATCGTCGTCCTGTCCGCCTCCGATGACCGGCCCACGATTGACTCTGCGCTCCAGGCCGGGGCCAGCGCCTACGTCCTCAAGAGCGCCCACCGAGTCGACATCGCCTCGGTCCTGCGCCAGGCTTCGAGCGGTGCCGTGTTCCACGCACCGGCCGCGGCCCCCGTCCGCTCCGGTACGTCGCAGGCTCCGGCGACCCCGCTGTTGACCGACCGTGAGCGGTCGATCCTGTCGGCGGTGGCCTCGGGCATGACGACCTCTGCCATCAGCCGCGATCTGTGGATCAGCGAGCACACGATCAAGTTCCACCTCACCAACATCTATCGCAAGCTCGGTGTCGTCAACCGCGCCGGTGCGGTGCGCTTCGCGATGGAGAACGGGATCGTCTGATCCGCGTTTGATCGGACGGGCACCGACGGCCCTCAATCGCTGTCGACCCCGGCCGAGGATTGCGGCGACGGTGCGTCCTCGCCCGGCCATGCCGGAAGCGTGGCCGAGATCACCGTCCCCGCCCCGGGGTGACTCTCGATCTGAGTGACTCCGCCCAGCATGCGGACCCGCTCGTGCATGCCGACCAGCCCGAGCCGCCCGGCTCGGGCCGCGGCAACCAGTGTGTCCTCGGGATCAAAGCCCTTGCCGTCGTCGCGGATCTCGACGCGCACGCCGTCGCCCCCGGCCGCGATGCTGATCTCCACATGGCCCGCCTCGCTGTGCTTGCGAATGTTGCTCAGCGCCTCGCGAACCAGTGACAGCAGCGCGATCTGCTGGGAGTCGGTCAGGTCATCGAGATGGCCGCTGAAATGGACCTCGGGCACGATCGCGGTCCGGGTGGCGAAGGCATCCGTGACGGCGCGCACGGCCTCGGGCAGCGAGCCGGGGATCATGAGCGGCGACTGGACCGCGGTCGAGAGCCGGCGCAGGTCGCCGTCGAGCGCCACCAGTTGAGCCTCCAGATCATCGAGCCGGCCGAGCGCTCGGCCCGCGTTGGGGTCGCCGCTGATCATCGGTCGCAGCTGGTCGCGAAACAGCGCCAGATCCTGAGCCAGCAGGTGCACATCTTGTTGCGGGCCGTCGTGGAGGTCATAGCGCAGTCGGGCCAGTCGCCGCTGTACGGAGCTGAGCACGGCTTCCTGGCTCGGCCCGTCCCTGCCCGTCGGGGCCTCGACGTCGAGCAGCGCCGACAGTGCCGGGCCGGCCGTCGTCATGAGCAGCTCGCTCTGTTCCGGCGCCAGGGTCGTTCCCTCGAGGATGAGCGCCGCCGGCGGCTGACGCAGGCGTTCCAGTCGCGCGCCGGTGAGCCGCGCTCGCGAGTGCGGGGAGTAGTCGTCACCGGCGAGCAGATCGCGGGCCAACGCCCGCACCGCAGCGCTGTCATCGGGTGTGCGTCCGGCCTGGGCGACGGGTCGCGCGTCCTGGCCGACCAGCGTCCACAGGGTGACCGTGCTCGCGCCGGTGAAGGCGAGCAGGAAGGCCAGCCGGACCTCGATCGCCACCCCGGCCGGCAATCCGAGAAACCGCCCGCTCTGCAGAATCTCCCGCCCCAGGGCCAGGCGTGTCACTCCGGCCCGCTCTTCCAGTCGCCCGATCAGCCGGTGGGCCCAACTCGGCTCGGCGGCGAGGTCGACGGCGATCAGCAATAGCAGTTCGCCCGCGTAGCTGAGCTGAGCCAGTGGGATGGCATCGGGACTGTTGCCCGACGCCGCGTACAGCAACTCGGCCCGCGCCCGAGCCGAACGGCGAGGAGCGGACGGAAAACCAATCCCAGCGGTGACCTCATCAATTCGGCCCAAGGCCAGCTCAAGCTCGCGCAAGTCGCCGGCGCCGTCGCTGGAGATGCTGGCCATGGCCGACCATTCTGCCCCAGACGGCCGGGCCCTCTAGAACTCGCGCCTAAAGATGGAGCTTCAGCGCCGGAGCGGAGAACGACGGATAGGGGGACAACTGGGAGAGC
The DNA here is from genome assembly GCA_036488625.1 of Solirubrobacteraceae bacterium. GTDB lineage: Bacteria > Actinomycetota > Thermoleophilia > Solirubrobacterales > Solirubrobacteraceae > Palsa-465. The sequence continues at coordinate 9,646 of DASXHG010000453.1, forward strand.
GTGGCCGGCCGCGTCGAGCTCAACGCGGAGAT
>DASXHG010000461.1:0-4527 GCA_036488625.1 Solirubrobacteraceae bacterium
GAGCTGTACGCCAACCGCGGGGCCGGCGTGCTCGGGTCCCACCGCGTGGCCGGCCCGGCGGCCGAGCACCGGGCCCTGCTGCTGCTCGGCGACCTGGTCAACGACGAGGCGCGGCGGCTGCACGCCGCCACCGGGCTGATCTTGGAGCGCAGCAAACTCGGGGTCTGGCTCGTGGCCGAGGCCGGGGCGGTGCTCGTCGCCCCCGGCGGCCGGCGGCTGTTCTGTTACTGCGTGAAGGTCACGGGCACCGATCTGCCGGCCAGTGACCGCATCGCGCACCTGCTCCTGGCCCTGCGCTGCGACGAGTACGGGTTTGTCACCGTGGCCAACCTGGCCTTCTCCGGCGCGCCGTGGCGCCTGCGCCGGCGTCTGCGGGCCGAGCACCGGACCGCGCTGAAGATGGCCGTGCAGGCCGCGGTCGATCATCCGCTGGCATTCGAGTAGAAGAAGCTGCCCCAGCGGCCACTTTTTCTACGAGAGTGAGGCGAAACCCACGCCGCGCGCCGCTCCTAGGCCTGCAACCACAGCGTCTTGTGGTCCTCGGCGAACTGACGGAAGGTGTAGGGAGCGCGACCAGTGACCCGCTCGATGTCCGGACTGACGTGCTGCGCCCCGCCGGCGGCGTACATCCGCCACAGCTCCCCCAGCCAGTCGACGGTCTGGTCGGGCACGCCGGCGGCCCGCATCTGTTGCTGGACGGCGTCGATCGGAACCTCGACCGTGTCGAGTGGGCGCTCGAGCAGGTCGGCCAGGACCTCGACCTGCTCGTGGGGCGAGGACGGCTCCGGTCCGGTGAGCACGTATTCGCGTCCGGCGTGCTCGGCTGGGGACTCGAACACCTTGACGGCCACCGCGGCGATGTCGCGCACGTCGACGATCGCCCAGCGGGCGTGCATGACCGGTCCGTGAACCGCGCCGCCGTCAATCTGACCGGCCCAGCTCAGGGTGTTCTGCATGAACCCGTTGGCACGGAGCATCGTCCAGGGGACGCCCGCCGCCTTGACCGCATCCTCGGCCGCGCCGTGCAGGCGTCCGAAAGTGAGCGGCGCATCCTCGGCGGCGCCGATCACCGACAGCTTGACGATGTGCCCCACCCCGGCCCCCGCGGCGGCGAAGGCGAGGTTGCCCTCATGCTCGGCCACGGCCGGAGTGCACGGATTGGCCACGTACACCGCGTCGACCCCGTCGACCGCCGGCGGCAGCGAGTCGGGGATGCCCAGGTCCGCGACCACCGCGGACACACCCTGGTCGCGCAGGCGCTGCGCCGACACTTCGCTGCGGGTCATGGCCCGCACGTCCCGTTGTTCGCCGCGGAGCTGGCGGAGCACGGCGCCACCGGTGTGACCGGTGGCGCCGCACACCAGAATCACGAAGCGCTGGCGGCGGCCGCCCGGCCGCCGATCTGCGGTCCCATCTCGGCCAGGCGCCGCCCGGCCTGCGCGATGTGGTCGGCGTCGATCCCGGTGTCGGCCAGCAGCTCGGCCGGCTTGCCCGAACCGGGCAGGTGCGTGACGGCGAGCTTGACCACGCGCGGGCGCTCGTCGGCGTCGGCGAACACGCTCAGCACGGCGTCACCCATACCGCCCTCGGGCCAGTGATCCTCGACGACGACCAGGCGGCCGCCGGTGGCCTGCGAGGCCGCGGTGAGCGTCGCCTCATCGACGGGCTTGACCGAGTAGAGATCGATGACCCGTGCGTTGATCCCGTCCTCGGCCAGGGTGTCAGCGGCCTTGAGCGCCTCGTGGAGGGTGATGCCCGCTCCGATCAGCGCGACCTGGTCATCGTCTGACTCGCGGACGACCCGCGCCCCGCCGATCGAGAACTGCTCGTCGGGCTCGTACAGGGTGGGCAGCGCGGCGCGGGTGGAGCGCAGGTAGGAGATGCCGTCGTAGTCGGCCATCGCCTCGACGAGCTTCACCGTCTGGTTGGGGTCTGAGGGATAGAGGACTACCGAGCTGCCCAGGGCGCGGAACTCGGCCAGATCCTCGAGCGCCATCTGCGACGGTCCGTCCTCGCCGATCGAGACACCGGCGTGAGATCCGTTCAGGCACAGCTTGGCCTCGGAGATCACCGCCATGCGGATGAAGTCGTAGGCACGCGACATGAAGGCGGCAAAGGTGGCCGCAAACGGCGTCCAGCCACGGACCTGGAAGCCGACCGCGGTGGCGATCATCTGCTGCTCGGCGATGTAGGCCTCAAAGCTCCGGTCCGGCGCGACCTTGTTGGCCTCCTCGAGGTGGGTGGAGTTGCCCACTTCGCCGTCGATCGCGGTCACGTCCCCGCGTCGCAGCATGACCGCGGCCACCCCGAGCCCGAACGCCTTACGCGTGGGCACGGGATCATCGTCGCGCGCGAAGGTGGGGAGCTTGACCGAGGGGTCTGAGTCGAACACGTGCGGCTTGCCATCGGTCTCGGGCTTGGCCACGTCGACCTTGATGTACGGGACGTCGCCGAGCTCCTTGATCGCCTTCTCGGGATCCTTGAGGGGCTGGCCGTGCTTGCCCTCGACATCGGCGGTCTCGCTGGCGCCGTAGCCCTTGATCGTGCGCGCGACGATCATCGACGGCCGGCCCTTGGTCTCGACGGCGGCCCGGAAGGCGCGGTCGACGGCCTCGATGTCGTGCCCGTCGACCTCGATCGCGTTCCAGCCGCTGGCCTCGGCCCGGCGGCTGTAGGCCGCGAGGTCCCAGCCGTGCATGGTCTCGCCACGCTGTCCGAGGCGGTTGACGTCGACGATCACGGTGAAGTTGTCCAGGCGCTCACGACCGGCGTGTTCGACGGCCTCCCAGATCGAGCCCTCGGCCATCTCGGAGTCGCCGCACAGGGTCCATACGTGGTAGGGCAGGCGGTCGAGCTCCCGGGCGCAGAGCGCGACCCCGCTGGCGATCGGCATGCCCTGGCCGAGCGAGCCGGTGGCGACGTCGACCCAGGGCAGGACCGGCGTCGGATGGCCTTCGAACTTGGAGCCGAACTGGCGGAAGCTGAGCAGGTCCTCGTCACTGATCGCGCCGGCGGCGCGGAACATGGCGTAGACCAGCGGTGAGGCGTGGCCCTTGGAGAAGATCAGGTGGTCGTTGTTGGGGTTCTTAGGGGCGTCGTAGTCGTAGTGCAGGTAGCGCGCCATCAGCACGGCCATCAGATCAGCGGCCGACATCGACGACGTCGGGTGACCGGAGGAGGCTGCGGCGGCGGCCCGGATGGAGTCGATCCGCAGACGCTGGGCGAGCTGGTGAATTTCCTCGTTGTTCATGGGGTCACCTCGGGACGAGAGCAAAGAGATCGGATGTTGTCTGCTCGCCGATGGCCCCGGCCAAACTTCACCCGACCACCGACGACACCGACGCTACCGCACGATCGCTGCCCGGAGGTAAACCAGGCGTACGATTAAGTGAGTGACTGGACTCGGGATAACTCTGCTGGTAATCGGAGCCGTTGTCGCCGTGTCCGAGGCCCATTTCCCCGCTCACGGCATCGCCGGCGGTCTCGGCGTTCTGGCCATGGCCGTTGGGGCGGTGCTGGCCATCAGCGGACTGGGAGCGGGAGTCCTGGTCGCGTTGCTGGCCGGAGTGACGCTGGCCGGGGCCGGCGGCACGCTGACCGCATTGACCGTCAAGCAGGGTCTGAGGGTGCGCGGGCGCCGCGTCAGGGGTGGGGCCGAGGGCCTGATCGGCCACATCGGCGTGGTCCGGACCTGGACCGGTGAAACCGGCAACGTCGCCCTTGACGGAGCGCTCTGGCAGGCCCGCGAGTCGCTCGGGCTGGCTGACGAGCCGGAGCCGCTACACGCCGGCGATCCGGTCGTTGTCGAGCGGCTGACGGGCCTGACCCTGTGCGTGCGTAGAGCCGAAGAATGGGAGTTGCTGTGATCACCGCCATCATCGTCGTCGTCGCCGTCCTGCTGCTGATCGGGCTCAGCGCGCTGGCCAGCTCGGTCCGCGTCCTGCGTGAGTACGAGCGCGGGGTGGTGTTCCGCCTCGGCCGGTTGATGCAGCAGCGCGGACCGGGGCTGCAGCTGCTGATTCCGTCCATCGACCGCATGGTCCGCATCAGCCTTCGTACCGTGACCCTGGCCGTCCCCCCGCAGGAGATCATCACGCGCGACAACATTCCGGCGCGGGTGACCGCGGTCGCCTACTACCGCGTCATCGATCCGACCCGGGCGGTGACCGAGGTCGAGAGCTTCCAGTCGGCGACCCTGCAGATCTCCCAGACGTCACTGCGCTCGGTGCTGGGAGGCGTCGACCTCGACACGCTGCTGTCCGAGCGCGAGCACCTCAACGCGTCGCTCCAGCAGGTGATCGACACCCAAACCGAGCCATGGGGCATCAAGGTGACGACGGTCGAGATCAAGGACGTCGAGATCCCCGAGCGCATGCAGCACGCGATCGCTCGCCAGGCAGAGGCCGAGCGAGAGCGCCGCGCCAAGATCATCAACGCCGAGGGCGAGGCCCAGGCGGCCGCCAAGCTCTCCGAGGCGGCCGACGTGATTGGGGTCAACCCGGTCACGATCCAGCTCCGCTACCTGCA
>DASXHG010000142.1:0-2858 GCA_036488625.1 Solirubrobacteraceae bacterium
TTCTCGAGCCCGGGCAGGTCCGAGGCGACGGCCATCATCATTCCGAACAGGGTCGAGACGATGGCCAGGGCGCCGAGACCGGTCAGAATCGAGAGGAGGCGCAGCTTGCGCACTCGTGGCCGCGAGCGCCGGCCGTCGCCACCACGGCGCCAGGGCGGCCGGGGCGCGCGGAACGGAATTGCTCCGCGCGGGCGCGGGCGTGGAGACTGGATGTTCTCGTCGTCGCTCATGCGATCCGGGAGGCAGTGCCGGCGCCGGTGCTGGCCGAGGCGACAGGGCACTAGTTCGTTGACAGGAGCGGCCCGAACGGCACGGGCCGCGCCTCTAAGGCGGCGGCGAGAGTCTAGCATCGGGCCCCATGAATTCGGGGTCACCAGGGGCGGCGCTCGGGCGGCATTGGCTATGACCGAGCGCGCTCCTCAACGGCACGCTCGGCGATGACCGAGCGCGCCCCTCAGACACCTGCGGCGGCGGCGGCCTGGCTGGCCCGCAACGCAGTCGACTGCCTTCCCGAGGGAGGCCTCGAGGCCAAGCTCCGGCTTGGCCGCCCCCTGCGGGTCAAGCTCGGCATCGATCCGACGGCCCCCGACATCCACCTCGGCTTCACGGTCGTCCTGCAGAAGCTGCGCGAGTTTCAGGATCTCGGCCACGTCGTCGTGCTGATCATCGGTGATTACACCGCGCGCGTGGGCGACCCCAGCGGCCGCACGACGACGCGCCCGGTGCTCGACCCCGCCCAGATCGACGCCAACGCCCGAACGTTCACCGATCAGGCGCTCAAGGTCCTTGACTCCGAACGTCTCGAGATTCGCTTTAACGGTGAATGGCTGGACATGAAGATGGATCAGCTGTTCGGGTTGATGCGCACGGCCACGGTGGCTCGGATCCTGGAGCGCGATGACTTCCACAAGCGCTACACCGCCGGCGAGCCGATCTCGATGCTCGAGCTGCTCTACCCCTTGCTCCAAGGCTATGACTCGGTTGCCGTCAAGGCCGACGTCGAGCTGGGGGGGACCGACCAGAAGTTCAACCTCCTCTTGGGACGCGATATTCAGCGCGCTTACGGCCAGCCCGAACAGGTGATTCTCACCGTTCCACTACTTACGGGCACCGACGGTGTGCGCAAGATGTCGAAGTCGTATGACAATTACATCGGCGTCAGCGAGAGCCCGGAGGAGATGTACGGCAAGACGCTGAGCATCCCCGACGCCGCGCTGGCGGACTGGTCCTCGTTGCTATTGGGCGCGACTCCGGACCCCGAGCTCGGGCCGCGCGACGCCAAGCGGGCGCTCGCTCGGGCACTGGTCGCGCGCTTCCACGACGCGGACGCGGCGGCCGCGGCCGAGGAGGCCTTTGACCGCGTCCACGTCCGCCATGAGTACCCGGCCGAGATGCCCGAGGTCGCCTTGCCGAGTGGCTCGGGCACGGGCTCGGGGGCGGCCTCCGAGAAGTCACCCAACGGGGAAGCGGTACATCTGCCCGCGCTGCTGGCCTCGGCCTTCGGCGTCTCCACCTCTGAGGCCCGGCGCGGCATCTCCCAGGGGGCAGTGCGTCTGGACGGGGAGCCCGTCTCCGCCCTCGACCTTCCGCCCGCGGAGCTGTACGGACGCGTGCTGCAGTTCGGCAAGCGCCGCTTTGCCCGGGTCAGTGGTCCGCCCGCCGGTGGCTCGTGAGCGTCCACGGCGGGCAACTGCGCTTCTCGACCCAGGGCGACGGCCACGTGGTCGACATCACCGAGGGCGTGTCCAGCGTGATCCGGACCGCCGGAGTGCAGCGGGGGATCGTCACCGTGTGCGCGGTCGGCTCGACCGCCGCCGTGACCACGATGGAGTACGAGCCCGGAGGGGTCGCCGATCTCCAGGCGATGCTCGCGCGTCTGATCCCCGCGCGCGGGAACTATGAGCACAATCGCCTCAACCATGACACCAACTCTCACGCCCACCAGCGGGCGGCACTGATCGGCCCGTCGGAGTCATTTCCCCTTACCGACGGGCGCTTGAGCCTCGGGACCTGGCAGCAGATCGTGCTCATCGACTTCGACGATCGGCCACGTGACCGCACCGTTTCGGTCCAGGTCGTATTCTGAGCCACCGCCGAGCAGAGAGCCGGCCGACGTCGCTCAGAACTTCTAGTTGACGCCGGATCCGAGCGCTATACTGGTCGGTCCGCCCCGCCTCCAGTTGGAGTCGGGCGCGCCGTTTGAGGAGGATGACCTTCCTGAAGGGTGCGACGGTCTTTGAAAACTCAACAGCATGCGCACCCTTCGATCGAACCCTCGATCGAGGAGTGTGTCCAGGTTCGACGCCGTCGAACCGACAATCCTCACGGATTGCTGGATCGGCGGTGCCAAGATTGACCCCGTCTTGCGCCTGAGGCCCCATCGTGTACGGAGGCCTTGGCTTGTGGCGCAAGGGATAGGTCCCACCAGGGGCCTACCCAGATTTTGACCCAGAGCCGGCGGTGGCCTAAATGGTTGCCTCCGATCTCCGGGTTGTACTTCTGACGACTCTTTGTGAAGTTCTTCACGGAGAGTTTGATCCTGGCTCAGGACGAACGCTGGCGGCGTGCCTAACACATGCAAGTGGAGCGACGACCCAGGCTTCGGCCTGGTGCAAAGCCGCGAACGGGTGAGTAACACGTGGGTAACCTGCCCCGATGATTGGGACAACCCGAGGAAACTCGGGCTAATACCGAATGTGCCCTCCAACCGTAAGGTTGCTGGGGAAAGGAAGCTTCGGCCTCCGCATCGGGATGGGCCCGCGGCCCATTAGCTTGTTGGTGAGGTAACGGCTCACCAAGGCTACGATGGGTAGCTGGTCTGAGAGGACGATCAGCCACACTGGGACTGAGACACGGCC
>DASXHG010000209.1:0-8294 GCA_036488625.1 Solirubrobacteraceae bacterium
CGGCGGACCTCGCCCCCCTCCTGGTCGGTAAGGATCAGCAGCCGGGTATGCAGCGGGCTGGCCAGGCTGACGCGCTGCAGGCCCGCCACCGTGGAGCGAATCTGCGCCCGGGTGCCGATGTTGGGCGTGAACAGAATCACGCCCCCCGCCTCACCGGCCCGGATCGCTGCCACCAGCGACGGCGGGGGCTTGAGTCCCGAGTAGGCGTAGATGATCCGCTGTCCGGCCAGCTGGGAGAGACTCAGCCGCGATACCGGCGGGGCGGCGGCGGTGCGCGCCGCTTCGGTCGAGGACGCTCGGCTCGACGCCACCGCCGGACGCGCCGCTCCGTGTGCGGTGGCAAGGGCCGCGGCGGTGGCCAGTCGCAGGAGTGCACTGATCATCGTCCGGAAATCTAGAGAGTCCCCGAGCTCTGGTTCGCTGGATAGGCCGTAGTCCATTCTCCGGTGGATCGGCTCCCCGACCCCGACGTCGGCGATAGGCTTGCGCCGCCCGATGCTCCGCCGCCTGCCTCTGCTGGTCTGCCTACTGGTCCTGGCGCTCCCCGCCGGCGCCGCCCAGGCCTTCCCGATCTATGGCGGCTTTCACTCCGTGCTCGCCTTCGGCGAAGGCGAGGGCACGAGCGGGCAGGATCTGGCCACATTTGAGGCCAACGGCACCGTGCCCGCCGTCGATCTCAACCAGCAGGGCCTCTATGAGGGACTGGAGCAGGCCTGGCCGGGCTTCACCACTCCCGACCTCAACCGCTTCTACAAGGACTCCTCGTTCCTGGCCGAACCGGCCTCGGGCCCGCTCAACGCGTCCCGGCGAGCGGCCGCGCCGCCGACCGATCTCCCGGGCAGCCTTCCGGCTCCGCTGCCCCCGATCCTGAGCAGCCTCCCGGGCAGCCTGAGCACGATCGTCGGCAGCTCGCCGTCGGGTACGGAGAGCCCGCGCTCCGGCCTCACGATCGTCCGCCAGTCGCCCTATGAGGTCCCCCGCATCTACGGCTCGACACGCGCGGACGCGATGTGGGGAGCCGGATTCGCCACGGCCGAGGATCGACTGTTCTTCATGGACGTCCTGCGCCACACCGCTGAAGGCACCACCGCCGAGCTGCTCGGGCCAAGCGCCGCGACCGCCGACAGCACCCAGCTCGGGGTGCAGGACGCAACCCCCGACCAGCTCACCGCCCAGATGCAATCCCTGCCCAGGACGATGGGCGCCGAAGGCTCACAGGCTCTGAACGACATCGAGCAGTACGTCGCCGGGATCAACGCCTTCATCAACCTGACCCAGATCGATCCGGCGCGGCTACCGGCCGAGTACCCGGCCCTGGGGATCACTCCGAAGCCGTGGACGCTGGCCGACTCGGCCGCGGTCGGCACGTATCTGATCGGTCAGTTCACCGTCTTCGGCGGCGCGCAGCCCCAGCAGGCCGAGGCGTTGCGGCTGGCCATAAAGCGCTTGGGAGCCAGGCGCGGCGCGGCCCTGTATCGGGATCTGCGGCTCGCCTCCGATCCCTCGGCCGTGGTCACGCTGTCCAAGCGCTTCGGCTCGGATTCGACCGGCCGCATCAAGCCGCGCTCGGAGGCCATCATCGACCCCGGGTCGCTGGTCGCTCGCAATGCTCAGACCGGGGCACCGGTCAGCTCATCGACGTCAAGCGCGACCGCTGCTGCCAGCTCCGGTCTGCCCGCGTGGGCCGCGCGGCTGGCCACGCACGGGCTCGCCCTCCCCCACCTCGAGTCAAACGCCGTGCTCGTCGATGCCAAGCGCAGCGGCACCGGGCAGGCCCTGGCGGTGATGGGGCCCCAGGTCGGCTACTACACACCCGAGGTCTTTCTGGAATACGAGCTGCACGCCCCCGGCATCGATGTCAGCGGCGTCTCGTTCCCCGGCGCGAGCCCGTATCCATTGATCGGTCACGGCACCGACTTTGCCTGGACCGGAACATCAGCCTTCTCCGACAACGAGGACGTGTTCGCCGAGCGGCTCTGCAATCCGAATGGCGGCAAGCCGTCCTACGCCTCGACGCACTATCTCTACAAGGGCCGCTGCATCGCCTTTACCTCGCATTCGGTGGTCGAGCAGACGCCGGTTGCGCCGACCAGCCCCAGCGCTCCTCAGACGATCACCCTCCACACGCTGAACTCGGTCCACGGCCCGGTCGGCCGTTTCGCCACCGTGCACGGCGTGCCGGTGGCACTGGCCGTCTCGGCTGCGACCGTGGATCACGAGGCTCAGAGTTACGTCGCCTTCATGCGCTTGGCCGAGAACAAGCCGACCTCGCCCCAGACCTTCATCGCCGCGATGCGCGCCTACACCGGCAGCGAGAACTGGTTCTACGTCGATCACAAGAACATCGCCGTCCTGCAGTCCGGCTGGTTCCCACGCCACGCCCGCGGATCCAACCCCGATCTGCCGATCTGGGGCACCGGGCAATGGGACTGGCGCGGCTTCAAACCCGCCACGGACGGCTACCAGCGGCTGCCGGCCAGTGCCAACCCGGTCTCGATCAATCCCAAGCAGGGGTACCTGGTCAACTGGAACAACGCCATGGCCCACGGGTGGCGCGTCGCCGCCGGTGACTGGTCGAGCGGACCCGTGGTACGAGCCACGATGCTCCTCGATCTGCTGCACGGGGCGTTGCGCCACGGGCCGCTGACCCTGGCCGGCATCACCGGCATGGTGACCGCGCCGTCGCTCACCGCGGATCTGCGGGGGATGGCCGTGTGGCCGTGGCTGCGCCGCGTCATCGGCCGCAGCCGCAACCCCCAGGTACGCAAGCTGGTCGGGCTCCTGACGGGCTGGGCGCGCGCCGGATCGCAGCGGCGCAGCACCGGCCAGGACAACGTCGTCGACGACAGCCCGGCCGTGCTCCTGATGGACGAGTGGTGGCCGACGCTGGTCCGCGCCGAGTTTCAACCCGTCGTCGGCACGTCGCTGATGAGCCTGATCAACTCTCAATTCAATTCGATCTCCCCCGACGGGATCCGGGACGGAACCGGTAACGGGTTCTTCGCCGGCTGGGAGATGGACGTGCAAAAGGACCTGCGCCAGGTGCTCCACCAGAGGGTCCGCGGACGCTTCTCGCGGACCTATTGCGGACGCGGATCGCTGCGGCGCTGCCGGGCGCTGTTGAGCAAGACGCTCCTGCAGGCGGCCTCACAGTTGTCAAAGCATCTGGGCAGCAACATGGCCAACTGGAAGCTGCCCCTGACGTGCCCGGTCGGTCCTCCGGTCGGCTGCGATCAGATCGTCCCCACCAGCGCGGGGGCCATCTCGATCCCGCCCCAGCCGTTTGATAACCGCGGGACCTTCTACCAGGCCGTCGCTGTCAACGGTCACCGCCCGTAGCCGCCGGAGAGCGGCGGCTACCCCCGACTCCCCGGGCCGGTCGGCTAGCCCGAGCGACTCAGCCGATGATCGGCAGGTCGCGCTCCTCGTCGAGCCCACTGAGCGTCCGCTGCATACGCGAGGTCACCAGGTCGTAGCCCTCGTCGATGTCGGGATCCTCGCCGAGCTCCTGGCGCAGGTCGATCGGCTCGAGGACCTTGATCGAGATCTTGGCCGGGAGCGGCAGACGCAGGGGCAGATCGAGGACCGTGACCCCAAACGGGGGCCCCACCGCGCCGGGCAGGACCTTCAGCCGCGCCAGGCGATTGAGGCGCAACGCACGGGCGCTGCGGCTGCCCTGTCCGAGGAATAGTGCCGTCTCCTGGCCGCCGATGGCGACCACCGGCACGACCTTGACGTTGTGCTTGAGAGCGAGCTTGATGAACCCCTTGCGGCCGGCGAAGTCGACCTCGGCCGACTCCCAGCTGGGCCGGAAGGTCTCGTGATCTCCGCCGGGATAGACGAGCAGGGCCGCATCGCGGTCCAGCGCCGCGGCCATGTTCTCGGGTGACGCGGGCACGGTCCCGTAGCGCTGTACGAGCGCGCGCAGTCCCGGGGTTTTGAAGACCAGGTCGTGGGCGAGCTGGAAGAACGGCCGCTGGGCGCCGAAGTGGTCATAGAAGGCCTGCGCGAACACGAACGTGTCCACGATCACGATCCCGCCCGAGTGGTTGCCGACCAGGAGCACGGGGCCGGTGGCGGGAATGTTGTCGAGGCCCTCGACCTCGGCGCGGAAGTAGAGCTCGGAGCTCAGGCGCCACGCGACGAGGGTCTGCTCGATGTACTCGGGGTCCCGCAGTGAGAACGGATCACCGTTTCCATTTCGGCTCACGAAGTCGACGAGGTCCGAGGCCACGGCGCCGAACATGCGCCGGTAGGCATCCAGCTGGGCTCCGGCCCCAGCCGACACGCGTCGTGGATCGAGATCGAAGCGAGCCATCGCGATCAGGCCACGCTGACCTCGGCCTGGTGCAGCGAGCCGCGATCCAGGTCGGAGATCGAGGTGCTGCCGGTCAAGCCCAGGGCGACATCGATGTCAGCTCTGATGACCTCCAGCATGTGGCTGACCCCCGCCTCGCCACGGGCGGCCACCGACCAGGCCCAGGCGCGACCGATCAGAACGGCTCGCGCGCCGAGCGCGATCATCTTGACCACATCGAGTCCAGTCCGGATCCCGCCGTCGACGAGGATCTCGGTCTGATCGCCGACGGCGTCCACGATCCCGGGCAAGGCGCGCACCGTCGAGGGGACCGAATCGAGCTGGCGTCCGCCGTGATTGGAAACCACGATGCCGTCAACGCCGGCATCGACGGCCTTGCGGGCGTCCTCGGGGTCGAGCACCCCCTTGACGATCAGGCGTCCGTCCCAGTGCTCGCGCACCCAGGCCACATCGCGCCAGGTGACGCTGGGATCGAACTGGCCGTCGACCCATTCCTTGAACGCATCGGGAGTGCGCGCCTCCGGAACGGCCTTCTCGAGGTTGCCGAACGTCAGCGGTCGACCCTCGATCGGGACGTTGCGAATCCACTGCGGATGAGAAACGAGGTCAAGGGCTCGCCGCGCATTGACCCAGGCCGGATGGGTGCCGACCACGGCGTTACGGGTATCGCGGTGGCGGGCGCCGACAACGGCGAGGTCCACGGTCAGGACCAGGACCGGCGCCGAGACCGCCCGGGCACGCGCCATCAGATCCTCGGCGTAGCTGCGATCGCGCATCACGTAGAGCTGGAACCAGGGCGGTCGGGGTGTGGCCGCCGCGACCTCCTCGACGCTGCAGATCGAGACCGTCGACTCGACGAACGGAATCCCGGCGCCGAAGGCGGCACGCGCGGCCTGGACTTCGGCCCGGCGGGCCATCATCCCGCCCAGACCAACCGGGGCCAGGATGACGGGCATGGCCAGATCCTGACCGAGCACCGTCACGCGCTGCTCGCGGCGGGAGACATCGCGCATCACGCGCTGGCGGAGCAGCAGACCATCGAGGTCGGTCCGGTTGGCCCGCATCGTGCTCTCCTCGTAGGCGCCGCCGTCTACGTAGTCAAAGAGCTGCCGAGGCAGCCGGCGGCGGGCAAGCTCGCGGTAGTCGGCAACCGTGGCCGGGGCCAGGCCCAGCGGTCGGTCAACTCTAGAGCGCACCGCGCCACCCTAACCGCTCACGGGTCTCACCACCGCCGGTAGCGACGGGCGGCACCACCGCAGCGGCGCGAAGCCACCGGACCGTTTCGGTCCTCAACCGGGTCGTTCTGGCCCTGGGCTCGCCTCGACCGTGATCCCCAAAGCGGCGGCCAGGGCGCCCGATGAGGCCATTACATCGCTCCACGGCATTCGCACGCCGCGCAGCGACTCGACGCCCAGCACCCCCTCCAGCGACGCCCCTCGGATCGCCGCGGTCTTCACCTTGGCCCCCCGGAAGTCGGCTCCCTCGAGCCGGCAATCGACGAACTCGACCCGTTCCAGACGCGCGTCCATGAATGACGCGTCGGTCAGATTGACCCCCTCGAAGCGCACGCTGCTCAATGTCGCCCCGGCCAGCACTGCTAGCTCGAGCGAGCAATCCTGGATCAGGACATCGCTCAGTTCGCCCTCACTCAGTCCGAACCCGACCAGCCGCGATCGCTTGATCTCGACCCGGCGCAGGAAGCCACGGCGCGCATCGACGTTGGCCAGCGCGCAGTCGTTGAGGATCACGTCGACGAGCTCGAACACCATCGCACGCTCGCTGGCGATGTCCACGCCCCGCAGTTCGGATTCCCGGACCCGGATCCGTTCGGGGCGAATCGGGTCGGCGCCGGCCCGCTCGACCAGCCCCCCGGACAGGTCGAGATCTCCCTCCGGCTCGATCTCGCGTGGACCGAGCTCGGGAAGGTCGGGAGCGATCACCGCGCCACCGTATCCATCCCCCGATCATCGCGCAGAGCGAGTCGGCGATGATCGATCCCATGCTGTGGCGACCCGACCAACACGAGGCGCTGGCCCCGGCGCCGTGGGATGAGGCGGCCGCCCGGCAGGCTACGGCCGAGATCGTCGCCGATGCCGTGGCGACTGTCGTCGATGGCCGCTGGCCGGGTCACCCCCTCGACGACCTCCCCGCCTCCCCCGGGCCGAGCACGTTCTATCTGGGTTCCGCCGGAATGCTGTGGGCGCTGGCGCGACTGCAGAGCACGCTGGACCTGCCGGGACTGGCCGACTGGCTGCTCGAGGACTACCCGGGGCCCGCCGACGTCGCCGAGGGGGTTCATCCCCCCAGCCTGTGGATGGGTGAGACCGGACTGCAGCTCGTCGGGCTGCAGGTCGGAGCCCGGACGGCCGACCCCGGACGACTCGAGCACCTGATTCGCTCAAACCGGCAGCACCCGAGCTGGGAGCTCATGTGGGGGTCTCCGGGAACGATTCTGGCCGCCCGCTCGGCGGGTCTCGACGGCGCGGCACGGGACAGCGCCGAGCTCCTGTGGGCCCATCGCGACGGCGACGGACTGTGGACGCAGACGCTGTACGGCCGGGCGGCGCGCGTCCTCGGTCCCGCGCACGGCTTTGCCGGCGACGTTCGTGCCCTCCGAGGGTTCGTTCCCGACGCCAGTCTGCGTGAGCTCGTCAGCTCTGTCCTTGACCGCTCGGCGCTACGCGCAGAGGCCGGGAGGCTGATCAACTGGTCCCCGGCCTACGATCCGGCGCCGCAGGACGCAATCCGGGTCCAGTGGTGCCACGGCGCGCCGGGGCTGGTGGCCACCGTCGGTGATTTGATGCCGATTGAGCTGGCCCGCGGTGGCGCCGAGCTGACCTGGCGGGCCGGTCCTCTACGCAAGGGCCCCAACCTCTGCCACGGCACGGCCGGCAACGGCTACGCGTTCCTGCGCGTCTTCGCTCTCACCGGCGATGAGCTCTGGCTGACGCGCGCGCGGCAGTTCGCGATGCATGCCATCGGCCAGGTCAACAAAACCAGGGAGCAGTTCGGCCGCGGCCGCTACAGCCTGTGGACGGGGGACCTTGGGGTCGCCCTCTATCTACGCTCCTGCCTCACCGCCGACCCCGCGTTTCCGAGCATCGACGACCTGTGAGCGCGAGGACCCCTAAACCTCCTCAACGGTGGGGGATCCTGACGGTCGTTCATACATACGTCCAGAAGCTATATAGGCATTCCATTAGCGGCCCGATACCTGGCCTGTCGCCAAAGGCAAACCTGTCGTGAGGCAGGGACGCAAAGCCAGGGGTCTCTCTGAGACAGCCCAGCCGCCGACCTCCCCTACACCGAAGTCTGGGACAAGGAGGTCCCCTTGCCTTACGTGATCGGAAGACCCCCCAAGAGAATTCTTGCTGTCGTTGCCACGACCGTCGGGATGCTCGTCACCGCCTCGCCGGCGCTGGCCAACTCCAGCCGGTATGACTGGAACGGCTACCAGGTGCCGACCGTGGCCAGTGCCCCGGCCTCACCCACCGCGTCATGCCCGAGTGTCGTGTCGTCACCGCTGCTCAGCAGCTTGGGTGACAACGCGAATTACTCTCCGCTCCAGGAGGCCACGTTCGAGGGCACGGCGGCCGATTGGTCACTTAACAACGCCACGGTTGTCAATGACAATGAACCGTGGTACGTCGTCAGCTCGACGGACTCCAACGCGCTGCAGATCGGCGCCGGTGGTTCGGCTACATCCCCCACGTTCTGCGTGGACAGCACGTTCCCGAGCTACCGCTTCTTCGCGGAGAGCCAGGGCAACGGCCCGCAATCGTCGCTGAATGTATATGCCAAGTTCACGCTGGCCAACGGCTACAGCGGGATGATACCCGCCGCGTCGCTGAGTTCAGGCAATTACAGCTCCTGGCAGGTCACCCCGTCACTTCCCCTGGGCTCGGTCCTTCAGCCCGGCCAGACAGTGACCGTGCAGTTCGTCTTCGCGGCCGGCTCAGGCTCGGCGTGGGAGATC
>DASXHG010000222.1:0-1918 GCA_036488625.1 Solirubrobacteraceae bacterium
GTCTGCGGGCTGCCGTCGGCGTTCACCGTGGCGAGCACCGCGTAGTTGCGCCCGTCGACCAGCCTGGTCGCCGATTCACTCAGCCGGATTCCCATGCTGGCACGGTAACAGGGACGCCAGCGAGCCGTGCACGACCCGGCCGCCGACCATCGTGGCGCCGCGCTCACGACAGCACTTCAGAGGGAGGCGCGCAGCAGTTGCCGCGAGGCGACGAGATGCTCGCGCATCGCCTTTTCCGCTTGCTCGGGGTCGCCCGCCTCGAGCGCAGCGAGCAGGCTGCCATGGCTGATCATCGTCGCATGCTGCGCCGGGCGTGACGCCCAGTACATCCGCCAGAACCGCAGGTTGTGTAGCAGGAGGCGGTCAGCCGCATCCTGAAGCAGCGAGTTGCGCACCATGTGCACGAGGAACGAGTGGATCGCCTGGTCGTCATGCAGGAACGCCTCGTGGTCAGTGCCGTCGCGGGCGCGGTCAGCTGCTTCGATGAGGCGTCGCAGCGTCGCGAGATCCGCGCCCGTCGCGCGGCTGGCAACGATGTGCACTGCACCGCACTCGATCGCTTCCCGCGCCTCGAAAATGTCGAGGACGTCATCGAGCCCAACTTGCGTCACGACGGTTCCGCGCCGTGGCAGCACGGTGATGAACCGGTCGGTCGCCAGCCGGGCAATCGCCTCCCGCACTGGCATGCGGCTCATTCCGAGATCGGAGGCGAGGGCGAGCTCGTTGACCAGCGAGCCTGGCGGCAGCCTCAGGTCGAGGATTCGCTCGCGGAGTTCGTCATAGGCGAGGTCGCTGGCACGTGGCTGCCCTACAACCACGTCCACCTCCTCGCTTATCGTGTCATCCGCGCGTCCGCTATCCAGCCTACTGATACGTCGAGAGTGTCCCGCTGGACAACAAGGATCTGGCCGTTCTCCAGCGACGACCACTCCGCTCCCCATCCGCTGGAGGACGCGATTACAGCGCCTGGGGTGACTCGGTAGCCCAGGCGATAATAGTCCGGCTCTTCTTCCTTCTCCTCGGCGACCGGATCGTAGCAGCACACGGCGATCAGCTCGTCCGGCGTCGCGATCATCGCGTTGAGGCTGGTGAACGCATGTGATGCCGCAATCCTCTCGACAGTGGAGGCCACGCTGCCGGCTAGACGGCCCCGGCCGTTCGGGTAAAGCTGGTTTTCGCGCATTACCTCGGCCAGGACCGCGAGGAAGTAGCGTTCGCTGTCCGTAGAGCCCATTCGGAGCCGCTGCAGGCCTGCGGGGATCAGCGCGTCGAGCGACGAGGACGAATTGATCGACCCGTTGTGCGCGAAGGCGACGGTGCCGTCCGTGAACGGATGCGTATTCTCCGGCGCGACCTCGAGTCCCAGCGTCGCCCAGCGGAGGTGGACGATACCCAGATCTCCCACATGCTCGTGCACCTGCCGCTCGAACGCGCTGCTCGTTCTCGCCGCGTCGGGGGCCTTCACAACCTCGACTCCCGTATCCGTGGCCCAAGCGGCGCCCCAGCCGTCACCGTGCTTGCATGACAGCTCGGTGAACTCGAAGAGGTCTTCTTCGCCTAGCAGTTCGGCGAGCGCGGCGGGAGTACGCGTGACGTAGCCCAAAAGCCGGCACATGCGGTGTATTGCCCCTCAAAGGTAGTTGCACGAGATGCCGCCGTCGAGGACGACGACCTGACCGGTGAGCCACGAGGCGGCGTCCGACGCGAAAAAGAGCGCCAGCGCGGCGACATCTTCCGGCGTGCCGAAACGCCCGAGCGGAACGCGGTTGAGCCGCAACTGCCGCGCCTCGGGGTCGGGGAAGAACTGTTCGACATGAGCAGTCAGGATCGGCCCGGGAGCGAGCGCGTTTACCCTGATCCGCCGTGGCCCCAGCTGGACGGCCATCGACCGGGTCAAGGCGGCGATAGCGCCCTTGCT
>DASXHG010000224.1:0-1965 GCA_036488625.1 Solirubrobacteraceae bacterium
AGGTGCGCTCGTTGTGGTAGTGCACGGCGAAGCTCGAGACCATCTCGGAGACGACCAGTCCGGCGCCGTGGCGCTTGGCCTGCAGGCGCACGAACCAGTTGCCGATTCCGGCCAGGGGAGCGAGTACGACCCGGTTGGGAACCGGCACTCCACCCAGGGTCCAGCTGTCGGTGAGCTTGGCGGCCATCGATTCATGGTACGAATCTCGGCGTGGACCTTCGCCCCGTGATCGAACCCTGGTTCGCCGTCCTGCGCGATCAGGTCCCAGATCTGGAGCTATTCGACGCCCACACGCATCTGGGCCAGAACGATCCTGACGGCATGAGCCAGACCCCGGAGCAGCTGCTGGGCATGCTGGGAGCCGTCGATGCGCGCGGCGCCTTCGTGTTCCCCATGCACGAGCCCGACGGCTACCCGCCCGCCAACGACATGGTGCTCGCCGCGGCCGCGGATTCCAACGGGGTGCTCACCCCTTTTTGTCGCGTCAAGCCCGGCGTCGACGCGGTCGCCGAGGCCGAGCGGGCGCTGGCCGCCGGGGCCAAGGGGATCAAGCTTCACCCGCGCGCCGAGCAGTTCACCCTCGACCATCCCGACGTCCGCTCGCTGGTCGCCCTGGCCGCCGAGCGCGGGGTGCCGATGCTGATCCACGCCGGGCGTGGGATCCCGGCCCTCGGCGCCCACGCCGTGCAGCTGGCGAGCGAGTTCCCGGGCGCACGGTTGATCCTGGCCCACGCCGGCGTCAGTGACCTGTCGTGGATCTGGCGGGCCGCCGCCGACCTGCCCAACCTCCTGTTCGACACCGCGTGGTGGCTGCCGTCCGATCTCGAGGCGCTGTTCGCGCTGGTCCCGCCCGGCCAGATCCTGTTCGCCTCCGACGCTCCGTACGGCCACACCGCCGCGTCGGCGGCCTTCCAGCTTCGCGTCGCGCTGCAGGTCGGCCTCAGCCACGCCCAGATCCGCTGCATCGCCTCTGAGCAGTCGCTGCGAATCGCGGCCGGGGAACCGCTGCAGCCGGCCGGTCCCGCGATCGGCGAACGCGAACGGGCACCGCACGTCCTGCTCGACCGCGTCGGCCAGTACCTGCTCCTGGGCGCGATGGCCACGATGCGCGGCAACGAGTCCGGCCCCGAGCAGCTGGCCCTGGCCCGGCTGGCCTGCGACGTGCCGGATGAGATCGACGACGCGCCCGTGTTCGCCGCCGTGCGCAGCCTGCTCGACGCCTTTGACCAGGCCAGTGAGGCCGATCCCACCGACCGCCGGCGCCTGGCGCTTCTGATCCTGGCCGCCAACGTCGCCCATACGCCCGATGTCCCGGTCCCGGCGCTGGCCGCGGCGGCCCCGGCGCACGACGAGACCGGCGGCGAGCCGCGCCTCTGAACGGCGTTACGAGTCGGCCGGCCGATTCTCGCGGGCGTTGAGCTCCCAGATCAGGCGCAGCCCGGTCAGCGTGAGCAGGTCATCGACCTCGTCGATCGTCTCCCGGACGGCCGGCACGAGTGCTGCGGCCAAGCCGCCGGTGGCCAGCACCTTGGTCTCCGCACCGAGCTCGTCGCGCAGCCGGTGGACGATCCCGTCGACCTGACCGGCGAAGCCGAACACGATTCCGCTGCGGATCGCATCGACGGTCGACTTCCCGATCAGCGACCGCGGCGTGGCCAGTTCGACCTTGGGCAGCTTGGCCGCGTGTTCATAGAGGGCGTCGATCGATATTTCGGCCCCGGGCGTGATGATCCCGCCCAGGTACTCGCCCGCCGCCGAGACGACGTCGTAGGTGATCGCGGTGCCGAAGTCGACCACGACGCAGGCATCCTGGACGCGGGCGTAGGCGGCGACCGCGTTGACGAGCCGGTCGGCTCCGACCTCGCGCGGGTTGTCCATCCGAATCGGCATTCCGGTCCGGATCGAGGGCCCGACGACGAGCATCGTGTGCTCGAGGTAGCGGGAGGCCATCTCCGTCCACTGCTC
>DASXHG010000228.1:0-6460 GCA_036488625.1 Solirubrobacteraceae bacterium
CACAGACTCCCGGTCATGAGTGACCTACTGGCAATTTTCGCGAGGGCAGACGAGGACCCGGAGCTGCTGGACGAGATCGCGGCCTTCCGCCCCGACCGCGTCACGGTGTTGATCGAGGACGAGGCCGAGCGGATGGGCGAGGACTCGAGTGCCGGCACGGCGCTGCGCGACCGGCTCGCCGGCTTGATGGCGACGATCGAGAGCCGAACCGGCGCAACGGTGCTGGGAGTGGCCGGCGAGCGGGCGCAGCTGACCGGCTGGCGCTTCGATCGCGAGGTCGTCACCCACACCGCGCTCCCCGTCTGATCTGAGGACAAAGCTTCCGTCCCGAGGCTGCCCGGTCGGCAGTCCCGGATGGAGCCCTCCGGCCGTCGCCTCCGGCCGGAGCCTGAGCGGCGGCCGCCTGCCCCCAGGCGGCCGCCGCAGCTTCTTGGGCGGCCTCGGCAGACGCCACCCGCCTCCCAGCCTCCCCCGGGCCGGCGCCGGTAGGCTGACGCCCATGCCGGCTGCGATCGCGCCTGACGACATCGTCGAGACCCACTCCGAGGGGGCCGAGAACCAGCGCGAGCCCCTGCTGGTACTCGCCCCACTGCGAGACTTCCTATCGGACGCCGGTCTCGAGGCCCCCGATGATCTCAGCGCGACGCCCGTCGGGGACGGACACTCGAACGTGACCTACGCGCTGTCGACCGGGGTCGTGCTGCGCCGACCGCCCCGGGGACCGCTGCCGCCCAGTGCCCACGACGTCCTGCGCGAGGCCCGGCTGCTGCGAGCGCTCGAGCCGACTGCGGTGCGGACCCCTGGCGTTCTGGCGGTGTGTGAGGACCCGAGCGTGATCGGCGCACCGTTCTACGTCATGGAGCTGGTCCGCGGCTGTGTCGTCACCGACACGATCCCGCCCGTCCTCGACACCCCGGAGCAGCGCGCGCGCATCGCGGACGAGTTGATCGATTCGCTCGTCGAACTGCACGCCGTGGACTTCACGCAGATCGGGCTCGACGGCTTCGGCAAGCCGACCGGCTACCTCGAGCGCCAGCTGCGCCGCTTCTCCGGGCTATGGGAGCACAACAAGACGCGCGAGGTCCCAGCCTTTGAGGAGACGGGCCGCTGGCTGTCGGCGAACCTGCCCCAGTCACCACCGGCGACGATCGTCCACGGCGACTACCGGCTCGGCAACACGATGCTCGCCGACGAGGCGCCGGCGCGGCTGGTGGCGATCCTGGACTGGGAGATGGCCACGATCGGCGACCCCCTGGCCGACGTCGGCTACATGATGATCCACTGGACCCAGGCCGATGACCCGCAGAACAGCAAATTCAACCTCCAGAGCGTGACCACGCAACCCGGCTTCCCGACGCGGCAGCAGCTCGTCGAGCGCTACGAGCAGCGCTCCGGTCGCGCGGTGCAGGCCCTGGACTGGTACGTCACGCTGGCGCTTTGGAAGGCCGTGGCCTTCATGGAGGGCAACTACAAGCGCGCGATC
Organism: Solirubrobacteraceae bacterium; assembly: GCA_036488625.1. GTDB lineage: Bacteria > Actinomycetota > Thermoleophilia > Solirubrobacterales > Solirubrobacteraceae > Palsa-465. The sequence goes on from DASXHG010000228.1 coordinate 1,484, forward strand.
AGCGGCTCGACCGATGATCCGTATCTGAAGACGTTCGGGGATGGCGTGGTCGAGCTCGCGGAGCGGGCCCTGAACGTCACCCGCGATGGCTTCTAGCGCCGCCTACGCCGGTCTCCTCGTCGACTGGGGCGGGGTGATGACCACGAGCGTATTTGACACCTTCCGCTCCTTCTGCGAGTCCGAGGGGCTCTCGCCCGAGACGATCGGCGAGCGCTTCCGCCATGACCCGGCCAGCCGCGAGCTGCTCGTCGGGCTGGAGACCGGAGCGCTGTCTGAGGAGGAGTTCGAGCCGCGCTTCGCCGCCCTGCTCGACGTCCCACCGGAGGGGTTGATAGATCGGCTGTTCGCGGGCTCCGCGCCCGAGCCGGCGATGCTCGAGGTCGTTCGGCGCGCGCGTGGGGCCGGTGTGCGCACCGGGTTGGTCTCCAACTCCTGGGGCACCCGACGCTATGACCGCGCGCTCCTGGCCGAACTGTTCGACGGCGTGGTCATCTCCGGCGAGGAGGGGATCCGCAAGCCCACCCCGGCCATCTACGAGCTCGGCGCCGAGCGGATCGGCCTGGCGCCATCGCAGTGCGTGTTCGTCGACGACCTGCCCTTCAATCTCGAGCCGGCCGCGGAGCTCGGCATGGCCACCGTCCGACACCTGGAAGCGGCGCGGACGGTGGCCGAGCTCGAGCGGCTACTGGGGCTCCAGCCAGGCTGAGGCCTCAGCTGCCCTGACGCGTCAGGGCGTGACCTTTACGGTCTCGGTGCAGGTCAGGTGCACGGTGTCGGGACTCGTGCATTTCATGACCCCGGCCTTCGTGCTCTTGGTCCCCTTCAGCGAGCCGGTGCCGCCGGTAACGGACACCGTGCCCTTGAAGCTCTCGGTCGCGAAGCTGGTCGACGAGAGCGGCGGGGACTCCTGGGGCACGAGGTCGAACTTCCCCTTGATCGTGCCCGCGGAGAAGTACTGGTAGTACGTACCGACCAGGTCACCGCTGATCGGGACGGTGAACTTGTCAGCCTCGACCCCCGATCCCAGGCCCTTCCCCGCACACTGAGCGGGTCCGTACTGGCGGCCGCCTGACGGCGGCTGATCGACCTGGGCCGAGTTGGCCCCGGGCACGGCCGAGAGGTACATATGGCACTTGACCACGCGCGGCGAGCTGGCCTTGGCCGCCAGGGCCATCCCAGCACCGGCCACGAACAGCGCGCAAGCGCTGACCGCGACGACGAGACTGATGCGACTTCTCACAGTGATCTCCATTTATTGAATGCTGCCGACGGTGCGGCGAGCCTTGGTCAGAACTGCCTTCGGCAGCGGGGCGAAATCGAGCCGCGGGCCGAGCTTCTGGCCACCGCCCAGGCAGTAGTAGAGGAAGCTCCGCAGAGTCCCTCCCTGGGAGGCGTTCGTGGGCACGATCGCGTACGTGTAGGTGGAGATCGGGTACGCGCTCTTCGCGTGCTTGCTGGGGTTGACGATCGTCACCTGGTTGCTGGCGGGCACGCCCCTGAACGCACGGGCCGCGGCCTCGATCGCGCTCAGGTTGGGCACCGTGTAGCGGCCACCGCGGTTCTGAATCGCCGCCGCCGGCAGCGAGGCGTTGATCAGGTACGACACCGCGACGTAGGCGATCGACCCGTTGGTGCCCTGCACAGCCCCGGCCATGTCGGTGTTGCCCTTTGCGCCGGTCCCCTTGGGGAAGCGAACCGTCGTCGAGCTCCCGACCTGCTTGGCGAACGGCCCGCTGACGTCAGACAGGTAGCGCGTGAACGCGTACGTATCGCCGGAGGAGTCGCTTCGGTAGAAGACGCTGATCGGCAGGTTGGGCAGCTTGTGCCCGTTCAACCGCTCCAGCGCCGGATCGTTCCAGTTGGTGATCTGACCGAGATAGATCTTGGCCAGCGTCGGTCCGGTCAGATGCAGACGCCGCAGTCCATTGACGTGGAAGCTCACGCCTGTGGCGGTGAGACCCCACGGGATCTGGACGCAGTTGTGGCACGCCGGCGACGAGTAGACCGACAACGGCGCGTCAGAGGCGCCGAAATCGACCAGCCCGGCGGCGATGTCCTTATAACCGCTACCGGAACCGACGGGCGAGTAGGTGACCGAGTTACCGGTCTGATTGCCCCAGGCGGCGCCCCACTCGGCCTCAAGCGGTGCGATCAACGTCGAGCCGGCGCCCTGCAGTTTGGCGGCGGAGGCTGTCGCGGCACTGATGCCGGCGAGACAACAACTCATCAGGAAGGCTGAGCACGTGAGCCCAGCCAGTCTCTTTAACAGCAAGGCAAGTCCTTTCAATAGAACATCGGAAAAGCTCGCAGAGGCCGACCGCCCGCCTAGAGCCCGCGGCAAGAATCGCGCCGGCTCGCCCTGTTTCTGTATCTGCGGTGTAACCAACATTTGGTGATCTTGTGAACGCCACCACCCGGAGGGCCCCGGTTATGGGCGATCGCCTACCTTTCGCGCCTTGTCTGCGACCGTCAGCCGCTCACGACGCCCCCGCCCAGGGCCCCGCACCGGCGCCTCCGGTGCTCCCGCCGGCCGCACCGGGGATCGCGTCCTGCGCACGCTGTGTGCCGCCGCCGGGGTCCTCGTCGTGGCCACGCTGGTCTACATCGGCTACCAGGTGGCCAGCAGCGCGAGCCCGGCGGTCTCGCGGCTTGGCCTGAGCTTTCTCACCGTCGGCGACTGGGCGCCCAACTTCGGTCGCTTCGGCGCCGCGAACCTGGTCTACGGAACGGTGGTCACCTCGCTGTTCGGGCTACTGCTGGCCGGCCCGCTGGGCATCGCCATCGCCTTGTTTCTGTCCTTGATCGCCCCGCCCCGGGTGCGGGCGGTGATCGGGCCGCTGGTCGAGCTGCTGGCGGCCGTACCGAGCATCATCTTTGGCTTCTGGGGCTTCCTCGTCCTCGCCCCGTTCATCCAGAAGCAGGAGCCGAGCCTTCACAGCGCGCTCGGGTTCATTCCGTTGTTCGGTCCTCCACAGACGACCGGCCTCAGCCTGTTCACGGCCGGCATCGTGCTGACCCTGATGATGCTGCCGATCATCGCCTCCCTGTGCCGGGATCTGTTTCTCACCGTCCCGCAGGAGCTCCGAGACGGCGCCGAGGCGCTGGGGGCGACGCGTTGGGAGGTGATCCGGGGCATCGTGCTGCCCAGCACTATCTCCGGCGTGAGTGCCGCTCTTGTCCTGGGTCTGGGCCGCGCGCTGGGCGAGGCGATTGCGGTCTCGCTGGTGATCGGTGACGCCGACTTCGCCCATGTCTCGTTGTTTGACCCGGGTGAGACCCTGGCCGCCAAGATCGCCATCCAGTTTCCGGCCCCGGTCAGCAATCTCCATCTCGCCGCGATGTTCTACGCCGGGCTCGTACTGCTGGTCATCGGTCTCATCACCAGCCTCAGCGCCCGGGCCATCGCCGGCCGTTTCGACGTGCAGCGGGGCTACGCACGCGCGGTGGCGGCATGAGCGCGACGACGATGGGGGCGGAGCGCCTGTTCGACCCCGAGGCTCCTCTCACCGCCTCTGGGAACCTCCCGCGGCGGATGCTGGTCAGCCGTCTGTTCGCCGCCGGGTCGACGCTGGCGGCGCTGATCGCGGTGGCCATGCTGGGCATCGTTCTTTATTCTGTGGCCAGTCGCGGCGCAGCCGCCCTGAGCCTCAACTTCGTGTTCCAGAACGCCTCCGGGCTGGCCGGTGGTGGCATCGCCAACTACCTGATCGGGACACTGCTCGTCGTCGCCTTCGGCGCTGTGATCGCGATCCCGATCGGCGTGCTCACCGGTATCTATCTGACCGAGTTCGCCGGCCCGCGGTCACGGACCGGCCGAATACTCACCCTGGCTCTGGACGTGATGCAGGGCATCCCCACGATCGTCGCCGGCCTGTTCGTGTACGGGCTGATCGTCGCCGTCCAGCACCGCGAGTCCGGCTGGGCCGGTTCGGTCGCGCTCGCGATCGTCATGTTGCCGCTGATCGCGCGCGCCAGTCAGGAGGTGCTCCTGCTCGTGCCGGGGAGTCTGCGCGAGGCGGCCGACGCTCTCGGCGTCGCGCGCTGGCGTACCGTCCTCACCGTTATCCTGCCCAGCGCGCTGGGCGGCATCGCCACCGGCGCACTGCTCGCGACGGCTCGGGCCGCGGGGGAAACCGCCCCGATGCTGGTCGTGAACTCGATCTTCGATCCCAATAACACCCAGCTCAACATCTTCGGCCACGGCGTGCCTACGATCCCGATGCTGATCCTCAACAGCTCCGACCTCGCCGTCCCGGACGCGTTCACACGGGCCTGGGGAGCGGCGTTCGTGCTCATGATCCTGATCCTGTTCGCCAACTTCCTCGCCCGCCTGCTCCTCGCCCGGAGCCGGCGCAAGCTCGGCCAATGACCACCGAATCTGAGTCGATGACCGCTGCCCCTCAGCCGCCTGACCGCGGCTCGATACCTGGGCGCGTGCGGCTGAGCAACCAGGTGGCGACCCCTTCCCAGGTCGTGCAGCCCGACCACGATCGGTCCCTCGATCATCGGCCGGTCGTGTTCGACATCCGCGACATGGCGGCCTACTACGGCGCCAAGTGCGCCCTGATGGGCACGACGATGAAGGTCTACCGCAACCAGGTCACGGCCGTGATCGGACCGTCCGGATGCGGGAAATCGACCTTCATTCGCAGCCTCAACCGGATGAATGACGCAATCCCCGGCTTCCGCGTCACGGGAAAGGTGCTCTATCACGACCACGACGTGTACGGCGCGAGCGTGAACCGGGTCGAGGTGCGGCGGCGAATCGGGATGGTGTTCCAGAAGCCCAACCCGTTTCCAAAGTCGATCTTCGACAACGTGGCCTGGGCTCCGCGCAACCTCGGGCTTCGGGCCGAGATCGAGGCCCGTGTCGAGCGGGCGCTGCGGCAGGCCGCGCTCTGGGATGAGGTCAAGGACCGGCTGAAGGCGAGTGCGCTCAGCCTGTCCGGCGGCCAGCAACAGCGTCTGTGCATCGCC
>DASXHG010000285.1:0-2844 GCA_036488625.1 Solirubrobacteraceae bacterium
AGCAAGGCGAGCGAGCTGATATTGGCCAGACTGACCAGGGCGGTCAGGCCAAGCGCCAGCACCCGGCGCCGGCGATGCTCGTGCTCGAGCTCGCGCGGCGAGGCAAAGAACAGCCCAACCAGCAGGACGGCCTCAAACGCCGGGAGCATCCACCGCGGGCCGGCGGTGACTCGCTTGGGAAGCAGCAGCTGCAGAGCGATCGCGGCGACGACCGTGGCCAGCGCCGGCCACAGCGGCTCGCGCCTCGGTGGCGGCGGATAAGACCTATCGCGAACCGCGCTCGGCTGGCGAGCATCCTCGGCTTGAGCCATCGCCGCAAGCGTACGCGGCGACCTCAGGGGCGACGCTTAAGATCCGGCGAGGGTTCTACTTGACCTGGCTGAGCCCGAATTTCGCCCATCGGTATACATAAGCCCGATTATCGAGCATTGAAAGTGGCGATTTGGGGGCGCGCCACCCCGGCAGGAGTCATGGTTCATAGGCGAACTGCTCGTACCAGTCTTGCGGGCGCCCCTCGGGCGTCAGGTCGAACAGGTTCCACAGGGGCTCCAGCGTGCCCATGTGTCGCGGGTCCTGGCCGGGCTCGCTGGGCGCGTAAAAGAGCTCAGAGCTCCAGAAGTGGCGGATCACACCGGCGTCGCGATGGAACACGGTCAGCATCGGTCGCTGCGCGCCATCTGCGGTCTCGGCGTGGTAGTCGCGGTTATAGCTGTTGGCGGCCGACGAAAAGAACCTCAGCCGACGCCACCCGCGCTCCTGGGCAAACGCAAGGACACGCGGCAGCGGTGCCTTGGCAACCACGGCGAGATTGAGATGCTGGCCTGCGTGCTCCGCCGCGCCCTCGAGCTGATCGAGTAGTGCGGTGCATGACGGGCATGGGCCCTCGTGAAGCGGAAGCAGCGCAGTCTGTCCATCCGCCGGACCCGGAGCGTCGTCGTCGGGGTCGCGCGGGAACATGAAGCTGTAGATGGCCAGCGAATCCTTGCCCGGCCCGAACAGCTCCGACAGCCTCACCTCGGTCTCCGAGCCCTCCGCTGCGGCTCCCTGGAAGACGTAGTCCTCGGGCACCTCGCCGCCGGCTGGAAGTTCGCGCCTCGCTGCAGCGACCGCTTCCATCGTTCGGCGCAACTCGATCTCCCGCTCCAACAGCCGATCGCGGGCCGCGCGGTACTCCGCTGACTCTCCTGGAAACGCGATGCCCATAAGTCTCCTTTCGTCCGATGTGAGAGCGTCGATGTGGCGGCGTCCTGAGACCGCCCCGCAGGCCTGCCTATTCGAGTAGCGGCGGATCTCGGAGGTTGGCGTTGATCTGTTCAGAGAGTGCGCGGGATTCGGCGGCGGCCGCTTCCTGGCGCTCGCGGTCAAACGTGGCCTCTCGCGCGGCGAGCTCGTAAGCCTCCGCCTGGGTCTGGAAGCGTTCTCGCTCGCGCTCGGTGTCCAGTGCGGCCTGGCGACGAAGCAGTTCGGCGCGTTCGGAGATGGCCGCGCCGGGCTCCTCGCCCGAGTGCACCTCGGTGAGCTCCTTATCAGCCCGGAACGTGAACGTCCGATCGCTGTGGCGGACCGGCTGATACCGGATGCGCTCGATCGTGATCGACCCGTCGTCGGCGGCGCGGGTGGTGATCTCGTAGCGGGTGAAGGGCGCGATCGCGCCCAGCCAGCGGCTGCGCTGATCGAGCGTCGGAGCATTAGCTCGGCGATCGAGGCCCACCGCCGTGGCCTCGGCGACGTGGACCCAGCCCCAGTGGGTCCCAGCGAGGAGAAGTCCAAGGGCAAGGGCGACCACGGCGATGGCCCCACCTCCTCCGATCACGAGCTCGATCAACCCGAGGACGATCAGCGCGATCCCGCCCACGAGCGTAAGCCCGGTGAGCGTCACGCCTACGCCCACGACCCGCCCTCGGGACGGGCTGACCGACAGCGCAGCGGGCCGGCCGAGACTCGGTGGAAGCTGCTCGGGAGCCGCGCCGAGCAGGCTCTCGTCAGCAGCGAGGCCGATCAGGTCTGATTCACCGGGTTCCTGGTGCGCCATGAGGCGACGGTACTCCTCCCCCACCCCTGGTTATGAAACCTTCGGCTCCCCTTCACTCCATGCTGAATAATTAAGGCAAATAGGCCACGCCAAATCGGCGCCCAGCCTGCAGGTCACCGAAAGGAAAACAAGGTGCCTCTCTTCTTCTTCACCGTCGAGCAGCAGGAACGGGCCATCGTCGAGCGCTTCGGAAAGTTCGTTCGTGTTGCCAATCCTGGTCTGCAACGCAAGTCGCCCTTCGTCGAGCGCGTCGCCGGACGCATCAGCCTTCAAGTCGAGCAGCTGAACGCCGAGATCGAGACCAAGACCCAGGACAACGTGTTCGTCCACGTCAAGCTGGCCGTGCAGTACAAGGTTGGATCGGAGTCCCAACAGGTCCAGGACGCGTATTACAAGCTCGATGACCCCGAGGTCCAGATCCAGGCCTACGCCTTCGATGTCGTCCGCTCTCACATCCCGAGCATGGGCCTCGATGAGGCCTACGCCGACGCCGACACGATCGCCATGCACATCCAGGAGACGTTGCACCGGCAGATGGCCGAGTACGGCTACGAGATCGTCAAGGCGCTGATCACCAACATCGAGCCTGACGCGCGCGTGAAGGACGCGATGAACAACATCAACGCCTCGCAGCGCAATCAGGTCGCCGCGGCCGCTCAGGGCGACGGCCAGAAGACGCTCGCCGTCAAGAAGGCCGAGGGTGAGAAGGAGACGATGCGTCTTCAGGGCGAGGGCGTGGCCGAGGAGCGCAAGGCGATTGCCCAGGGCCTCAAGGAGTCCCTGGAGATCATCGCCCAGCAGGGCCTGGACCC
>DASXHG010000290.1:0-4076 GCA_036488625.1 Solirubrobacteraceae bacterium
TAGAGACGGGGCAGGAGCTGAACCAGGGCCGACTTGCCCGAGCCCATCGCTCCGACCAGAGCCACCGTCTGGCCGGCCTCGACCTCGAGGCTGATGTCGCTCAAGGCCGGCTGGGAGCTGCCGGCGAAGGTCAGACCCGCCCCCCGCAGCTCGACGTGGCCCTGCCCCTCGGGGAGCTCGGGCGCCCCCGCCGGGGAGACGATCTCGGGCTCGCGATCGAGGATCTGGAAGATTCGCGCGCCGGAGGCGGTCGAGCGTTGGGCGGCGCCGAGCATATAGCCGAGCGTGCGCATGGGGGAGATGAGCATCAACAGGTAGGCGTAGAACGCCGTGAAGGCGCCCAGGCTGAGTGAGCCGTTGATCACGTCGCGGCCACCGAAGAGCAGGATCGCGGCCAGGCCCAGGTTGGGCAGAAAGCTGATCAGCGGGCTGTAGAAAGCCTGGATGCGCGTGGCTCGCAGCTGCTGATCGAACACGCGCTGCACCGAATGTCCGAAGCGGGCCAGCTGGCGCTCCTCCTGCGCGAATGCCTTGACCACGCGGACCCCGGACACGCTCTCCTCGGCGTCGGCGGTCAGCTCAGCGATCCGCTGCTGGGCCTCCTGCATGGCCGGGCGCGACTTGCGCCCGTAGAGGTTGGCGATGACGATCACGAACGGGACCGAGGCCAACGAAATAGCGGCCAGTCCGGGTTCAAGGATGAACATCGCCACCGCCGCCAGCAGGATCGTGACCAGCGACTGGGCGATGAAGATCAGGCCGTAGCCGAGGAAGAAGCGCACCGACTGCAGGTCGACCGTGGCGCGCGACATCAGCTGGCCGGTCTGCTGGCGGTCAAAGAACGACAGCTCGAGTCGCTGAAACTGGCTGTAGAGCCGGTTGCGCAGATCGAGCTCGACGCCCAGCGAGACCTTCCCGGCGATCAGCCGGCGCAGCACGCTCAGCACCAGGCGGACCAATCCGGCCGCGGTGATGATGGCGGCGAGCACGATCAGGTCGTGATGGTTATGGGCCCGGACGGCGTTGATGGCCAGACCGGTCAGGAACGGAATCAGGACCGTGCCCCCCAGCGCCCCGAAGGCGAGCACGAACGACCAAATCACGCCCTTTCGGTACGGCCGCAGGAAACCGAGCAGTCGCCAGAAAGTAGACATACTTCATAAAGGATAGTGGGGATCCGCACCACCCCGAGGCCGTGATCCGTGAGGCCGTGAACCGGTAGGGTCCCGACGACCCGGAGACCCGCCACCCCGCCGTCCGCCGCGCCCACCAAGGAGAGGAACAGCTGTGGCCACCGTTCGCGAAGCGACCTTCGATCTGTTGCGCGCCCATGGCATGACGACGATCTTCGGCAACCCGGGCTCGACCGAGTTGCCGATGCTGGCCGATTTCCCGGACGATTTCACCTACATCCTCGGCCTCCAGGAGCTGGTCGTGATGGGGATGGCCGACGGCTATGCGCAGGCCACCGGCCGGCCCACGCACGTGAACCTCCACACCGCGCCCGGCGTCGGTAATGCCGTGGGTGGCATCTTCAACGCCCAGGCCAACAAGTCGCCGCTGGTCATCACCGCCGGCCAGCAGGTGCGCCCGCAGATCACGATCGAGGCGAACCTGACCAATCGCGACGCGGTCGTCGGCCCTCAGCCCTACGTGAAGTGGAGCCATGAGCCACCCCGCGCGCAGGATGTCCCCGGCGCGCTGGCTCGAGCCATTCACCACGCGACGCTCCCGCCCCGCGGCCCCGCCTTCGTCTCGATCCCCATGGACGACTGGACTCAGGAGGCCGACGCTGATCGCGCCGCGCAGGCTCTGGCCCGGCGCGTGACGGGACGAGCCGGCGCTGACCCCGAGGCCCTGACCGCGCTGGCGGCCAGACTGGCCGCGGCGGAGCGCCCGGTGCTTGTGGCCGGCCCGGATATCGACGCTTCGGGGGGCTGGGAGGCGGCGGTGGGGCTGGCCGAGAAGCAGCATCTTCCCGTCTGGGCGAGCCCCGTGACCGGTGGTTCGCGGATCGGCTTTCCCGAGAACCACCCCCAGTTCGTGGGGGCGCTGCCCCCGGCCATCGGCCCGATCGCCGAGACCCTAAAGGACCACGATCTGATCCTCGTCGTCGGCTCCTCGGTGTTCCCGTACTACCCCTACATCCCCGGGCCGCTGCTGGGCGAGAACAGCGAGCTGGTGCTGCTCACCAGCGACCCCAACGAGGCGGCGCGCGCGCCGATGGGGGAGGCGATCGTCGGCGACGTCGCCCTCGCTCTGGCCGCGCTGGTGGAGCTCGTGCCCGAGGCCGAGCGGCCGCTGCCGGATCCCCGTCCCCCGCTCGGTGAGCCTCAGACGGCCGACCCGCTGAGCGGCACCGAGGCGATGGCCGCGCTCGCCGACGCCTGGCCCGAGGATGGGATTGCCGTCGTCGAGTCGCCGTCGAGCACGATGGCCTTCCGCAACCGGCTGCGGCTCTCCCGGCCCGGTAGCTACTACTTCTGCGCCAGCGGCGGCCTTGGCTTTGGCATCGCGGCCGGGGTCGGCGTTCAGCTCGCCCAGCCCAGCCGGCCGGTGGTGTGTGTGCTCGGTGAGGGCTCGGCCCAGTACGGGATCACGGCTCTGTGGACCGCGGTCGCCTACAAGGTGCCGGTCACCTTTCTGATCCTGCGCAACAACGAGTACATGATCCTCAAGTGGTTCTCGATGCTCGAGCAGGTCGAGGGGGCCCCGGGATTGGACCTGCCCGGTCTCGACGTGGCGGCGGTGGCTCGCGCCTACGGCATGACCGCGACCGACGTGAGCAGCCGCGAGGAGCTGACCGCCGCGTTGCGGGAGGCCGTCGGCGCTGCGGACGGACCGCGCCTGATCCAGGTCCCGGTGGCCTCGGGCATGTGGATTGACTGATGGTCTCGACGAGCGCCAAGCCCGTCACCGCCCCCGGCCCCGAGCGACACGGCCGGCCCGCCCCCGATCGCGCTCCCGACTGGGTGGCCGGCGGAAGTCCATCGCGGCTGCGCGAACACCTCGTGACCGCGCTTGGGGGCGACCGCGTCCTGGCCCGGGCCACCGACCTCGTTCGCTACGCCTCAGACGCCAGTCCCTACCGGCTGATCCCGCAGGCGGTGGTGGCGCCGCGCGACGTCGATGACGTCGTCAAGCTCCTGCGCGCGGCGGCCGAGCTGTCGGCCCCGATCGTGTTCCGCGCCGGCGGCACGAGCCTCAACGGCCAATCGCAAACCGACTCGATCATGGTCGATGTCCGCCGCCACTGGCAGCAGGCGCAGGTCGAGGAGGGCGGCGCGCGCGCCCGGGTGGCCCCGGGGGCGACACTCGGTTACGTCAACCGTCTGCTGCGGCGCTACGAGCGCCGCCTGGGACCTGACCCGGCCAGCACCAACATCGCCTGTGCGGGCGGCGTGATCGCCAACAACTCCGGCGGGATGCGCTGCGGCGTGACCCAGGACTCCTACCAGACGGTGCGCTCGATGACGCTCGTCCTGGCCGACGGGACCGTGATCGACACCGCGGCCGCCGACGCCGAGGAGCGGTTCGCGTCCGCGGCGCCCGAGCTGGCCGCCGGTCTGCTCGAGATCCGCGAGGAGATCCGCGCCAACTCTGAACTGAAGGAACGGATCCAACGGAAGTTCGAGATCAAGAACACGACCGGTTATCGGCTGTGCGCGTTTCTGGACGCAAAGACGCCGCTGGAGATTTTCCGCCGCCTCGTCGTCGGCTCAGAGGGGACGCTGGCCTTTATCGCCGAGGCGGTGTTCGAGACGGTGCCTCTGGGCCGTCACACCGCGCTCGCCCTGGTCGCGTTCGAGGACCTCGACAGCGCGGCCGCGGCTGTCGGGCCGCTCGTCGAGGCGGGGGCCACGGCCACCGAGCTGATGGTCGCTCCGACCCTGATCGCCGCTGCCTACAACATGCCCGGCGTGCCGGAGGCGTGGAAGGAGCTGCCGCCCACCTCGGCGGCGCTGCTGGTCGAATTTCGCGCCGACGCCCCCGACAAGCTGAGCGCGCCCGAAGCGGCGGCCCGCGAGATTCTCGCCGACCGCCCCCTGCTCGATAAGGAGGAAGTGGTCCGCTTC
>DASXHG010000384.1:0-3882 GCA_036488625.1 Solirubrobacteraceae bacterium
GGGTGATTGGCTCCGTGGTGACCGAAGGGCAGCTTGTAGGTCTCCAGACCGACCGCCCGGCAGAGCAACTGGTGACCGAGGCAGATCCCGTACACGGGCAGCTTGCCGACCAGCTCGCGGATCGTTCCCACCACGTAGTCCAGCGCGCCCGGATCGCCCGGGCCGTTGGCGAGAAAAATGGCGTCGGGGCGGTTGGTCAGCAGGGCGGCGGCGTCCGCCGTGCACGGATGCAGCTCGACCGTCACCCCCCGCGAGCGTAGGTTCTCGACGATTGAGCGCTTGACGCCCGTGTCGATCATGGCGATCCGCAGACCACCCGGGCCGTCGCTGGGCTCGAGGATCATCGCCTCGGCCGGAGTGACGTCGCGGGCCAGGTCGCGGCCGCTCATGTCAGGTTCGGCGTCGATCAGCTGGCGAGCGTCGCCGAGACCGATACGGGCCGGAAAGACGCCGCCGCGCATCGCCCCCTGATCACGGATGTGGCGAACCAGGGCTCGGGTGTCGAGGTCTGTGATGGCGGGGATGCCGCAGTCGGCAAGCCAGGTCAGCCAGCCTCCCTCGGCGCCCGGGGCGTCCTCGCGGTCGACGCCGGCGCGCATGATCACCGCGCGGGCGTGGACCCGATCTGACTCCATCGCCTCGGCGCTGACCCCGTAGTTGCCGATCTGGGGGTAGGTGAAGGTGATCAGCTGGCCCGCGTAGCTGGGGTCGGTGACCGCCTCCTGGTAGCCGGCCATCGACGTGGTGAAGACGATCTCGCCCACCGCCGGCGCATCGGCCCCGCAGGCCAGGCCGTCAAACCGGGTTCCGTCCTCGAGCAGGACGTAGGCGCTGGTCTCGCCGAGCCCGGTCATCGTCCGCTCAGGGTCCTGGACCCGGGACGGACGGCGGCCCGGTGAACGACGGCCCCCGCGGCCAGCGTCAGCTCGACCCGGCCCTGGAGCGTGCGACCGTGGAAGCAGCAGTTGGCCGAGCGACTGGCGTAGCCGCCGGCCCCGACCTCCCAGCGCGCCCCCAGGTCGACGAGGCATAGATTGGCCGGCTCGCCGACGGCGATCCGCGGCGTGGGCAGGCCGTACAGCGCCGCTCCGTCGCTCAGCCGCTCGACGATCAGGTCGAGCTCGACCTGACCGGGCAGCACGAGCTCGGTGAACAGGGCGGCGAAGGCGGTCTCGAGTCCGGTCGTGCCCATCGGCGCCTGCTCAAACGGCACCTCCTTCTCGTGCCGAGCGTGGGGCGCGTGATCGGTGGCGATGCAGTCGATGACCCCCGACTTCAAGCCTTCGATCAGGGCCTTGCGATCGGATTCGGTCCGCAGCGGCGGGTTCATTTTGAAGCGACTGTCGAGCGTGCGGACCACGTCATCGGTCAGCGTCAGGTGATGGGGCGTGGCCTCTCCGGTGACCCGGATGCCGGCAGCCTTGGCCGCGGCCAGGGCCTGCACCGATTCGGCGGCGCTCAGGTGCTGGAAGTGCATGCGGGCGCTCTCGTAGCCGGCCAGGGCGCTGTCGCGGGCGATCATCGTCGACTCCGAGATCGATGGGATACCGGCCAGCCCGAGCCGGGCCGCCACCGCCCCCTCGTGCATGACGCCGTCACCGGACAGGGCCGGATCCTCCTCGTGCAACGCGATGACGCCACCGGCCAGGCGCTGGTACTGAAGCGCGCGGCGGAGCATTCCGGCCGAGGTGACCGGCTTGCCGTCATCGGTGAAGCCGAGCGCTCCGGCGTCGCTGAGCTCGGCCATCTCGGTCAGCTCGGTCCCGGCCAGGCCACGCGTGATGCTGGCCAGAAAGCCGACCGGGACCCGGGCCTCGCGCTGAGCGGCCTCGACCAGCGATCCGAGTACCGACGCATCGTCGACGGTGGGGTTCGTGTTCGGCATCGCGATGACCGCGCACAAGCCGCCGGCGGCGGCGGCCGCCGTACCCGTGTCGAGGTCCTCCTTGTATTCCTGGCCGGGGGTCCGCAGGTGGACGTGCGGATCGACGAAGCCCGGAAGCAGATGAAGGCCGGTGGCGTCGGTGGTCTCGGCCTCCTCGGGGGCGCTGAGCGTCCCCGGCGCGCCGAGCTCCGCGATCTCGCCACCGCGGATGAGGACATCCTGGGGTTCGTCGATCCCGGCCCGCGGGTCGAGCAGGTGGGCGCCGCGGAGCAGCAGGTCGGCGCCCGGCTGTGGACGCACGAACAGTCGCTCGTTCAGTCGCTGGTTGTCAGCACTCATGCCGCCACCGCCATCAGCTGGGGACCGACGAGGAGCTCGTAGAGGACGGCCATCCGCACGTGGACCCCGGCCTTGACCTGGTCGCCGATCAGGGCCTGCGGGGAGTCGATCGTGGCCGCCGAGAGCTCGATGCCGCGGTTGACGGGCCCGGGGTGCATGACGAGCTGACCGGGCCGCAGCCGGCCGGGGTTGATCTGATAGCGCGCCGCATACTCGCGCAGCGAGGGCACGAAGGCCTCCCGCATCCGCTCCTGCTGCATCCGCAGCACGTAGACCACGTCGGCTTCGTGGACCCCGTCCAGCGTCGGTGTCGCCGAGCAGCCCAGGGCCTCGATGTCGCGGGGCAGCAGCGTTGGCGGCCCGCACACCGTCACCCGCGCGCCCATCCGCTGGAAGGCGAGGATGTCCGAGCGGGCCACGCGCGAGTGCAGGACATCGCCGACGATCCAGATGTTGGCCTGCTCGAGCGAGCCCATCCGGCGGCGCAGGGTGAAGACGTCGAGCAGGGCCTGAGTCGGGTGCTCGTGCTTGCCGTCCCCGGCGTTGACGACGGCGGCGGTAGTCCAGCCGGCGACGAGTTGGGCGGCGCCGGCGTGCGGGGAGCGGATCACGATCGCCGCCGGGTCATAGGCCGACAGCGTCTGAACGGTGTCCTTCAGCGACTCGCCCTTGTCGACGCTCGAACCGGTCGACTTGTTGCTCACCACGTCGGCGCTGAGCCGTTTGGCGGCCAGCTCGAATGATGAGCTGGTGCGAGTCGAGGCCTCGTAGAAGAGGTTGACGATCGTGCGCCCGCGCAGGGCGGGCACCTTCTTGATCTCCCGCCCCGAGACCTCGGCGAAGGACTCGGCCCGGTCGAGGATCCGCTCGATCCCGGCCCGGTCGAGGTCGTCGATCGAGATCAGGTGACGCAGCCGTCCGCGACTCATGCCGCCGCCTTGTGGGTTCTCGGCTCGGCGGGGCCGACGGTGACCTCGTCCACGCCGTCCACCTCCTCGACGTGAACGTTGACCCGCTGGTCCTGAGAGGTGGGGATGTTCTTGCCCACGTAGTCGGGGCGGATGGGCAGCTCACGGTGCCCGCGGTCGACAAGCACGGCCAGCTGCACCCGGGCCGGCCGGCCGAAGTCGAACACCTCGTCAATCGCGGCGCGAACCGTGCGCCCGGTGTAGAGCACGTCGTCGACGACAACGATCGTCCGGCCCGAGATCGGAAAGTCCAGCTCGGTGTTGTGGACGACCGGATACCCGGCCCCTCCCCCTCCGAGATCGAGATCGTCCCGGTAGAAGGAGATGTCCAGCGAGCCCAGCGGCACAGCGGGCTCGACCAGTTCGCTGGTCAGCGCGTGCAGGCGGCGGGCGAGGTGCGCGCCGCGACGATGGATGCCCACGATCGCCAACTGACCGTCGGGGTTCTTCTCGACGATCTCGTGGGCGATCCGCACGAGTGTGCGGCGCATGTCATCGCGGTCGAGGACGACCGTCTGGGCTTCCAACTTGCTCCTTCCTGGCCTCTCCGGACCGGGTTAAAGGGGCGGCGGTTTGTCGTCGCGAAGCGTAGCAACGCGTCCGGCGGGTTCGGGTTTAAGGGTTTCGACGCACCACCCGGAAGCGGGGTCGAAAACCGGAAACTATTTCCGGTTTTTGACCCAGCAAGGT
>DASXHG010000246.1:0-2062 GCA_036488625.1 Solirubrobacteraceae bacterium
GACCGGCCGGGCGCCGTTCCCACCAACCGTGTCTCGGCCCCGGCACGGGCGAAGGCGTCGGCCAGCTCCCGGGCCGAGGAGGCCCAGCCGGCGGTCGTGCCGAGGGTCGCCACGAGCACCCTCGGGGAAGCGACAGGCCACGACTCCGGGCTGGCGCTCACGGCGGCGTTCACCCACGCGGGCGCGCGGGCCGCGCGCTCGAGGCGCCGTTGAGCTCCATCAGGTTGGAGCGAAAGCCCGGCGTGCGGACGAGCTCGATCGGCTTCAGAGGCGAGGTGCGCTCGATGTAGAAGCGAGCGCCGTCCCGCTCCTCGATGGCCGTCACCGCCGAGGATTGCCGGCGCCAGCCGAGGGCCCAGATGACGGCAAAGCCGGTCGCGATCGCTGGAACC
This sequence comes from Solirubrobacteraceae bacterium, assembly GCA_036488625.1. Classification (GTDB taxonomy): domain Bacteria; phylum Actinomycetota; class Thermoleophilia; order Solirubrobacterales; family Solirubrobacteraceae; genus Palsa-465. The sequence continues at coordinate 393 of DASXHG010000246.1, forward strand.
TGGGGACGAAGGAAGCCGATCGCCCCGGCGCCAAGCGTGCAGATCAGAAGCGGCCAGAGTCGGTTCAGGACGGTCCGGGCCGGATCGACCTCGGGCAGCGAGGTGCGCGTGCGCGCGTCGGCCAGCAGATTGGCAATCGGCGAACTCGTCTCCGCGCGCCGGCCGAGCCAGAGCCCGACGATCACGCTGATGACCCACCAGCCGGCCGCCACCGGGACCAGTAACGAGTCACTGCCCTCGACGGCGCCGACCACCGTGATGGCGGCGAGCAGGCTGGCCGCCGCCGCACTGAGCAGAACCGTCGTCCGCAGGAACTCCGCGAAACGCACTGGCCAGGCTCAGTCGGAGACCAGCAGCGAGAGGAGCTCAGAGACTCCCTCGGTGCCGTCCACGACCACGTCAGCCTCAGCAGTGATCTCGGACGGCCCCTCGTCCGACCCCACCCCGACCCGCACCGTGCGGGTCAGGCGGCCCTCCTCGCCGAGCTCAACCAGGGCCCGGAAGGCGTCGAGGTCGGTGCTGTCGTCACCGACATACAGGGCGGCCTCGATCCCCTCGCCGGCGTACTCGAGCAGATTCCGGATCCCGGCCCCCTTGTCCATCTTGACCGGCGGTCGCACCTCGAGCACCTTGCGGCCCCAGTGCGTGCGCAGGCCCGCCTCCTCGGCCCGAGCGGCGATCGCGTCCACCGCGGCGCGGGCCGCATCCTCATCCGGCGCTCCCCGCCAGTGAAAGGCGACGATCGCCCCCTTGTCCTCGAGCCGGACCCGAAGCTTGCGCGTGTCGGCGGTGTCAGCCTCGCGACCGAACTCCCGCATGCGGCGGACCCAGTCCGCCACACCGGGGTCGAGCACGGCTTCGGTCCAGCCCGCGCGCAGCAGCTCAACACCGTGCGAGCCCAGGTAGGAGATCGAGCCCACACCGACCATGGCCCGGGCCTCGGAAGCCCGGCGGCCGCTCACGCAGGCCACCAGCCCGTAGCGGTTGGCGACCGCGTGCAGGAGCTGCCGGGTGCTCTGAGGCACGTGGGCGTCAGACGCGTTGTCGACGATTGGCGCCAGCGTCCCGTCGATGTCGAGAAGGATTGCGCTGCCCTCGGGGTTCGCTCGCAGGGGCGCGAGCACCTCGGATAGGACGGCGGATGGCACGCTGTAAGTATGCCCGCTCCGGGGTCTGGATCCCAACCCCGGGTGTGCGTGACAGCTACCATTCACGCCGCCATGGGCCAGGCGACGCACGGACAGGGATACGCGGTCGGGGCGCTGGAGATCTACTTCGTTGAAGCCGGGACGGTCGAGTTCCGCGACGGACCGCCCGGAGCCGCCCCCAGTTGATCACCGATCGCGAGCAGCAGCGGCCCGGAACCCCGCCCACAGACGCGCCGGCCGTCGTGCTCCTGCACGGCCAGCCGGGCAGCGCCCGCGATTGGGACCGAGTGGTTGCGGCGCTGGGCAGCGGCGTGCGGCCGATCGCCGTCGATCGCCCCGGGTGGGACGGGCGCAGCCGAGCCCGAGACCTGCCCGGCAACGCCCAAGCCGTATTCGAGTTGCTCGACACGCGCGGGATCGAGCGTGCGACGCTGGTCGGTCACAGCCTCGGCGCGGCCATTGCCGTATGGGCGGCCGTCGAGCACCCCGAACGCGTGGCGGCCCTCGTGCTCGCCGCGCCGG
>DASXHG010000040.1:0-3690 GCA_036488625.1 Solirubrobacteraceae bacterium
GCTGGATTAAGATCCATGACCACTGAGACCCCAACCTCGAGCGAAACTGATCGGCCGTTGCGGGCCGATGCTCGCCGCAACCGCGAGCGGATCATCGAGAGCGCGCGGTCGGTGTTCGCCGAGTACGGGGCCGAGGCCCAGATGGACGACGTCGCGCGCCGTGCCGGCGTCGGAGTGGGCACGGTCTACCGCCACTTCCCGACCAAGGAAGCGCTGATGGTGGAGCTCGTGCGCCAGAAGTACCGGCTCTTCGCCGACCGAATGCGGGAGGCACTCGCCGAGGACGGCGAGCCGTTCGCCGCGCTCACGCGTGTGATGCGGCGTAACGCTGAGACCGCGGCCGGCGATGCCGCCACGCAGCATGCCCTCGCGGCGGCCGGCGAGCACATCTGGATGCAGGCCCGCGGCGAGCAGGAGGAGCTCCTAACTCTGACCGACGAACTGATCGCGCGCGCCCGGGACGCCGGAACCGTCCGTCCCGATTTGCGCGCCACCGACATCGGGATGTTGATGTGCGGCGTCTGCTCCTCGATGAGCTTCAGCCTTCCCGGTTTCGACTGGCGCCGGCACCTCGAGCTCGTGATCGACATGCTGCGCCCGCGCTGAGCGACCGAGACCAGGATTGCCGCGACCGGATCCGCGAAGCCCGCCTCGATCGCCCGCGCCCTACCGATGACCGCCACCCCGCTTACTGATACGCCGGTCGCGGTGACCGGAGGCGCCCACGGTATCGGCCGCGCGATTGCCAAGCACTTCGCGGGGGAGGGTGCCCGAGTCGCCATCGGTGACCTCGATCAGGTGGCGGCTCACGCACTGGCCACGGAGATCGGCGGAGGGGCAATCGGGATCGCACTCGATGTCGTCGACAGCAAAAGCTTCGCCGCCTTCCTCGACACGGCCGAGCAGAACCACGGACCGCTCGGGGTGATGGTCAACAACGCCGGCGTCGACTGGATGGGGCCCTTCCATGAGGAGCCCGATGAGGTCAGCCGCCGTGAGCTCGAGGTCAACCTGATGGGCACGATCCTCGGCTCGCGCCTGGCGCTGCAGCGGATGCTGCCCCGCGGGCGCGGGCATCTGGTCAACATCGCGTCCGGCGCGGGTCGCGTGCCCCTACCCGGGAGTTCGGTCTACTCCGCGTCCAAGCACGGCATCGTCGGCCTCACTGAATCTCTGCGCTTGGAGTACCACGGCAGCGGCGTTCACTTCACGCTCGTGCATCCAGCGCAGGTCAGGACCGCGATGCTCCAGGGTCAGCCCGAACCGCGCCTGCTGCCCGTCGTCACCCCGGAGGCCGTCGCTCAGGCGGTGCTCGACGCGGTGCGCTCGAACAAGTTCGAAGTGTGGGTGCCCGCCTCGCAGAAGCTCAGCTTCAAGGTCGGAAACCTGCTGCCCCGTCCGCTTCGGGAGGGCGTGATGCGCGCGCTCGGCGTCGGGCGCATCGCTGGCGAGGCCGATCTGACCGAGCGTCGCGAGTACCACGAGCGCATGTTCGGACGCTGAGGCTCCCCGGCTCCCCCGGCTGCGCAACCGAGGGCCGCCCCGCTCAGCCGGACTCGCCGCGCACCTCCTGGACCAGCCACAGATTGCCGTCCGGGTCCGCGAAGGACAGAAACGATCCGTAGTCGGGTCGCTCGGGATGCAGGCCGGGCTGCTGAACCCCGTCCTGAAAGTGGAAGGGGCCGTCGATCTTCACCTCGGCCACGGTCAGCTCACGCTGAGCAGCCTCGACGTCGGACACGATCAGATGAAGTCCTCTCAGCGTTCCGGCGCGCTCCTCCTCACGCATCAGCGAGACCGAGCACGCCGACCCCGGCGGGGTCAGCTGCACGACCCGGAAGGAATCTCCGGTGGAGAAGTCGACATCGACCCCGAACGACAGCTGCTCCGAGTAGAAGCGCTTTGCGCGATCGACGTCGGTCACCGGGACCACCACCACCTCAAGCTTCCAGTCCATCACTCACCCCCTGGTATCGGTCGACGGAAACGCATCCTCGTCACCGTCGCGTGCGTGGCCGAGAAGCTGCCGCGCGACGACTACGTCGGCGCGGCTGAACTCCGCCCTGATGTTGAGCGCAGGTTACGGGCTGCCGACCGATACGTGAAAGGGCCTACCGTTTCCTCAGCAGAGTTAATTCGGTGAGCCGCCATTGAGTGACCGGGGAATGCGATTATTCTCGCCGAGTACCGAAGCGTGGTTCGATTTCCGGAGCGCGGTTCACAGGTTCATAGGAACGCGCACGGGCGCGCTCCGGTCTCACTGGCGATCTTCCTCGCTTCTCGATGAAGCCGTTCCACGACATCACCGACCCTAAGGTCGCTAAGGCGCTGGCCCATCCGCTGCGCGCGCGTCTGCTCGGCGCGCTCGAGGATCGCACCGCCAGCCCGAGCGAGCTCGCCGCCGAGCTGGACATTCCGCTGGGAGTGCTCAGCTACCACATACGTCGTCTGACCGCCCTCGGCTTTCTGACCCTCGTGCGCCGGGTTCCCCGCCGGGGCGCGGTCGAGCACTACTACACGGCCACTGTACGTCCGCCGGTCACCGACGAGGCGTGGGGTGCCACCCCGGGCATCGTCAAGCAGGCCTCGATCACCGGCGCGCTCGGACAGCTCGGCGCCCAGGTCTCGGCGGCGGCCGCCGCGGGCGGCTTCAACTCCGACGAGGCCCGCATCAGCCAGGCGTCCGTGTGCCTCGATGACCAGGGCTGGCATGAGCTGGCCTCCGAGCTCACGAGCCTGGCCGCGCGCGTGGAGGAGATCCAGAGTCAGAGCCGGACCCGGCTCGGTGAGCCGCCCGAGCCGGCGGACGCAACCGGCCCGACAGAGGTGACCCGCCCGACCCCGATGACGATGGCCGACGCGGAGAACGGGTCGGATGGGACGACGACGGCAACCGCACCGACGCAGCGGTCGGCACCGACCCAACGGCTCGGACCGACACCGGGCGCGGCGGCCGAGCCCAGGCACGAGGCCACGCTCGTGCTGATCCTCTACGAGGACCCCCCGGCGCCTCCAGCCAACGACTAGGGGCCGAGGTTGGCATCGCCCGGGCCGCCCACAACCGGGCCGCCCACAACCGGGCGCAGACGCCCGGGCCGCACAGAGCCGGCCGCGCAGAGCCGGGACGGATTCTCGGATCGCGTCGGGCGTCAGTCAGGCAGGAGCGGTACCCAGGGGGCTGCGTCGCGGCCGACCAGAGTCGCGCGGGCGACGATGCCCGAGCCGAAGCGTTCGCGCAGCTCGTCCAGCGTCCGGTCAAGTTCGGCCATCCGATCAAAGGGAAGGACGAGCTGGATCGCGGCCCGGTCGCACAGGTTGGTCAGCGCGACCCCGATCAGGGTCAGGCCACGGGACTGGATCAGCGGCTGGGCGGCGTGCAGCAGGCCGCGCGCGACGCGCAGGAGGGTTGCCGTCCGCGTCGTTGCCTCGGGCATCGTCTGCGAGCGCGTGGCGCGGGCGAAGTCGTCAAAGCGCAACCGGAGCACGACGGTCCGCGCCGCGCGCGCCGCCGCGCGCAGGCGGCGAGCCACCCGGTCCACGACCGTCATCAGCGCCGCCTGCACCTCGACCGGGTCCCGTCCGCGAGCCCCCAGCGCCCGCTGCGCGCCGATCGAGCGTCTTCGTGCCCGCCGCCGAACCGCCCGCGGATCGCGGTTGTGGGCCAGGGCATGAAGCTGGCGCCCACTCGCC
>DASXHG010000043.1:0-3906 GCA_036488625.1 Solirubrobacteraceae bacterium
GTGTGCCGCTTCTATCGGGACGCCAAGATCCTCACCATCGGGGAGGGCACCGACGAGGTCCAGCAGATGGTGATCGCGCGAGCCCTCGGGGCGTGAGCGTGACCGGGCTCCCGGTCCGCGAGGCCCGTATCCGCGAAGTCGGCCCGCGCGACGGATTTCAGAACGAGCCGGAGACGATCCCGACCGCGGTCAAGGTCGAGCTCATCAACGCCCTGGCCAGAACGGGACTGAAGCGGCTCGAGATCACCAGCTTCGTACGCGCCGACATCATCCCCCAGCTGGCCGACGCGGTCGAGGTGATGAACGCGATCGACATCCCGCCCAGTGTCAGTCGCGGGGTGCTGATTCCCAACGAGCGAGGCCTGGAGAACGCGCTCGTCGTCCGCGACCGCTTTGACGAGATCAACGTCTTTCTGTCGGCGACCGAAACCCACAATCGCAAGAACGTCAACCGCTCGGTGGAGGAGTCACTGGCCGCCCTCGAACGCGTTCTCCCCCGCGCACGAGAGGCCGGTCTGCGCTGCGAGGGCGTGATCAGCGTCTCGTTCGGCTGCCCCTATGAGGGCTACGTCGACCCCGAGCGCGTGTTCGCGATCGCTCGCCGCCTGGCCGGCGCCGGCGCCGAGGAGATCGGCTTCGGCGACACCACGGGGATGGCCAATCCCCGCCAGGTCACGGAGTTCTTCACCGCCGCCCGCAGACAGTTGCCTGGAGTCGAGCTCACGGCCCACTTTCACAACACGCGCGGCCAGGGCCTGGCCAACGTCTATGCCGCTGTCGAGGCCGGCATCGACTCCTTCGAGTCGAGTTTCGGCGAGCTCGGCGGCTGTCCGGTCCCACCCGGCGCGACCGGAAACGTCGCCACCGAGGACGTGGTTTCAATGCTCCACGAGATCGGCGTGACGACCGGGGTCGATCTACCGGCGCTGATCGCTTGCTCGCGCGCCGTGCAGCGACAGCTCGGGCGGGCGCTCGGCAGCCACACCCTGGTCGCCGGCCCCGTCGACTGGCACCGCTGATGTTCACGAGCGTGCTCGTCGCCAACCGGGGCGAGATCGCCCGCCGCGTGATTCGCACGCTCGACCGGCTCGGTGTCGGGTCGGTGGCCGTGTTCACGCCCGCCGACCGCGCCGCTCCGCACGTACGCGAAGCCGGCGAGGCGGTCCCAATCTCGTCCTACCTCGAGATTGCCGAACTGATCGAGGCCTGCGCGCGGACGGGCGCCGAGGCGCTGCACCCCGGTTACGGCTTTCTATCCGAGAACCCGGAGCTCGCGCGGGCGTGCGACGCGGCCGGGGTGACCTTCGTCGGGCCGCCGCCGGCGGCCAGTGAGCTGATGGGCGACAAGCTGCGCGCCAAGGCGGTGGCCGAGCAGGCCGGGGTTCCCGTGGTCCCCACCTACACAGAGGAGGAGGCCGCCGCCGGAAGCGGCCCCTACCCGCTGCTGGTCAAGGCCGCGGCGGGGGGCGGCGGACGGGGAATGCGCGTCGTCGAGCGGCCCGAGGAGCTGCAGGGAGCACTGGTGTCGGCCCGCCGCGAGGCTCAGGCGGGGTTCGGCGACGATCGAGTGTTCATAGAGAGGTTTCTGCCCCGGGCCCGGCACATCGAGGTTCAGGTGCTGGCCGATACTCACGGCAACGTCGTGCACCTCGGCGAGCGGGAATGTTCGCTTCAGCGCCGACATCAGAAGGTGATCGAGGAATCGCCCTCCCCCGTCGTCTCGGCCGAGCTGCGGGCAGCGCTCGGTGCCGAGGCGGTGGCCCTGGCCCGGGCCGGCGCATACGTCAGCGCCGGGACCGTCGAGTTCATCGCCGCCTACGAGGACCCGGCCGAGCATTACTTCCTGGAGATGAACGCCCGCCTGCAGGTCGAGCATCCGGTGACCGAGTTCGTCACCGGCCTGGACCTGGTCGAGGCCCAGCTACGCGTGGCGGCGGGCGAGCCCCTCGGCCTCGATCAGTCCCAGATCAACCTGTCCGGCCACGCCATCGAGGCCCGGATCAACGCCGAGGACGCCAGCCGCGATTTTCTGCCCGCCGCCGGCCGCGTGATCGGTTACCGGCGACCCCGCGGGGCCCGGGTCGACGACGCGATCGAGCCAGGCTCGGTCGTCGACACCTCCTATGACTCACTCCTGGCCAAGGTCATCGTCCACGGGTCCGACCGGCACATGGCGCTCGCCGAGCTAGACCAAGCTCTGGCCCACACCTCGATTCTCGGCGTCACCACCACAACCGGCTTCCTGCGCTCCCTGATCGCGACCCAGCCGGTCCGCGACGGCGAGCTGGACACCGGCCTGATCGCGCGCCTCGAGGTCCCCCCGGGGCCGGCGCCCGAGGACGTCGCCCGCGCAGCGGCGTTGATCTCCATGCGGCTACGGGCGGAGCGAGCCGGCGATGACCCGTTTGCCCGGACCGACGGCTGGCGCTTGGGGGGCTACCAGATCGGTTCGTGGTGGCGGCTTTCGGTGGCCGGCGGAGCGGCGATCGAGGTCGCGCTCGGCGGCGATGAGACGCACGAGGCCGAGCGCTCCGCTGCCGATGCCTTCATGCTGACGGCCGGCGACCAGCGGGAGGAATGGACCTACGCGCAAGACCGGGACGTGCTCTGGGTGGGCCGCGGCGGATGGGCGTGGGCCGTGCATCGTCGCGACGCCGACGAGGCCGACGCCGCCCAGGGCAGCGGGGACCTGCGCGCCCCGATGCCCGGACAGGTTCTGCTCGTCCCGGCTCGTGTCGGCGAGCAGGTCAAGGCCGGGGACACTCTCATCGTCCTGGAGTCGATGAAGATGGAGCTGGCCATGACGGCTCCGATGGCCGGACTGGTGGCCGAGTTGAGCGTCGCCGTCGGCGACAAGGTCGTGGTCGACCAGCCGCTGGCCAGAGTGGAGTCCAACGGATCGCAATGACCATTCTGCGCACCAGCGCCAGCCCGGCGTCGGAGGAGTTCGTGGCCAATCAGCGCGCGCACGAGGCGCTGATCGAGGATCTGAACTCCGAGCTCGAGCGCGTCCGCCTCGGGGGCGGCGAGCGCGCGCGTCAGCGGCACGTGGATCGCGGCAAGCTGCTCCCGCGCGAACGCGTCGACCGCCTGCTCGACCCCGGAGCACCGTTCCTGGAGCTGTCGGCGCTGGCCGCCCACGGTCTCTACAACGATGAGGCGCCAGGGGCGGGAATCATCACCGGCATCGGCCGGGTGAGCGGACGCGAATGCGTGGTCGTCGCCAACGACGCGACGGTCAAGGGCGGCACCTACTACCCGATGACGGTCAAGAAGCATCTGCGGGCCCAGGAGATCGCGCTGCAGAACCGGCTGCCATGCGTCTACCTTGTCGACTCCGGGGGAGCCTTTCTCCCCCGCCAGGACGAGGTCTTCCCCGACCGCGAGCACTTCGGACGGATCTTCTTCAACCAGGCCACGATGTCCGCCGCGCAAATTCCCCAGATCGCCGCCGTGCTCGGGTCCTGCACGGCCGGCGGCGCCTACGTACCGGCGATGAGCGACGAGACCGTGATCGTGCGCAACCAGGGCACCATCTTCCTCGGCGGTCCACCGCTGGTCAAAGCCGCCACAGGCGAAGAGGTCACGGCCGAGGAGCTCGGCGGCGGAGAGCTTCACTCCCGGACCTCGGGCGTGACCGACCACCTGGCCGAGAATGACGCGCACGCGCTGCAGACCGTGCGCGACATCGTTGCCACCCTGGCGCCGCGGGCGCCGGCACCCTGGGAGCGGATCACCACGCAGGAGCCGGCGGTCGACCCGGCGACCCTGCTCGGGGCGGTGCCGAGCGACATCCGCCGTCCCTACGACGCCCGCGAGATCATCGCCCGCATCGTCGACGGATCGCGCTGGCACGAGTTCAAGGAGCTCTACGGAGCCACGCTGGTCACTGGCTTCGCCCACATC